>NZ_JBKQOT010000487.1:0-6498 GCF_052145395.1 Roseiarcus sp. | reverse complement strand
GGAGCGGGCCGGGGCGGAGCTTTACATCCAGCAGCACGGCGACACGGTCGCCGGCAAGAAGATCGTCCTCGAGGTGAAGGACGACACCAGCGCGGCTGACGTCACCAAGCGTCTGGCCGAGGAGTTGATCGGCAACGATCACGCAAGCGTGTTGATGGGCTTCGGCCTGACGCCGCTCGCGCTCGCTGCGGCGCCGGTTGCGACCGAAGCGAAAGTGCCCGAGATCGTCACCGCCGCCGGGACCGCAATGATCACCGAGAAGTCGCCCTATATCGTGCGCACCTCGTTCACCCTTCCGCAGGCGGCGGCGCCGATGGCGGACTGGGCCCTCAAGAACGGGATCAAGAAGGTCGTCACCATCGTCACCGACTACGGCCCCGGCGTCGACGCCGAGAAGTGGTTCGGAGACACTTTTGAAAAGGGCGGCGGAACGATTGCGGAGAAGATCCGGGTTCCGCTGAAGAACCCGGATTTCTCGCCCTTCCTCCAGCGGGTGGCCGACGACAAGCCCGACGCCGTGTTCGTTTTCGTGCCCTCCGGCTTCGGCGCCATCTTCATGAAACAATTCGTCGAGCGCGGACTCGACAAGTCGGGGATCAAGCTGATCGGCACGGGCGACGTGACCGACGACGATCTGATCAACGACATCGGCGACGCGGCGCTCGGCGCGGTCACCGCCCATCATTATTCCGCCGACCACGATTCGCCGGAGAACAAGGCGTTCGTCGCCGCGTTCGAGAAGGCCAACGGGGGCATGCGGCCGAACTTCATGGCGGTCGCCGCCTATGACGGCATGGATCTCGTCTACAAGGCGCTGGAAAAGACCAAGGGCGACGCCAGCGGCGACGCGCTGATCGGCGCGATGAAGGGCATGAGCTGGACGAGCCCGCGCGGGCCGGTGTCGATCGATCCCGATACGCGCGAGATCGTGCAGAACATCTATGTGCGCAAGGTCGAGAAGAAGGACGGCGCGCTGTACAACGTCGAGTTCGCGACCATCCCCGACGTGAAGGACCCGTACAAGGCGAGCAAGCACTGACGAGATGCGCGTGTACGGATCGCGCTTCATCCCCTCATCCGGCCGGCTGTCGCCGGCCACCTTCTCCCCGAGGGAAAAGGGATCGACGGCGCCTCGCGACGCCCCTCTCCCACCGGGAGGGGGAAGCGGCCGAAGGCCGCGAAGTGAGGGGAAGTCGGCTCCAGCCAGTCGAAACGACATTATTAGCATTGCGGATCGGCGCGGTCGCCCATGCTGACGATCCTGTTCGACGGCGTCGCCTACGGCATGCTGCTGTTCGTGCTGGCGAGCGGCCTGTCCGTGACGCTGGGGCTGATGAATTTCATCAACCTCGCCCACGGCGCCTTCGCGATGGTCGGCGGCTATGTGACCGCGCTCATGATGGAGCGCCTCGGCGCGCCGTTCCTCGTTACGCTCCCCGTCGCCTTTCTCGTTCCTGCGGTCCTCGGCGTCGTCCTCGAGCGCACCCTCTATCGCCGTCTCTATGGCGCGAGCCCGCTCGACCAAGTCCTGTTCACCATCGGGCTTGTGCTGATGGCCATGCCGATCGCCGATTTCCTGCTCGGCGACGAGGCCCGGCAGGTCAATCTGCCGGCATGGCTTTCCGGCAGCCTGAACCTCGGGGGCGTCGGGATCAGTCGCTATCGCCTGTTCATCGTGGTCGTGTGCGGCGTCATCGCCGCCGCGCTTCAGCTCTTTCTTGTGCGGACGCGGTTCGGCGCGCAGCTCCGCGCGGCAGTCGACGACGCGCGGGTGGCGAACGGGCTCGGAATCGACGTCGACCGCATCTTTGCGGTCGCCTTCGCCGTCGGCAGCGGGCTCGCGGGCCTCGGCGGGGCGCTGGCGGCCGACGTCGTCGGCGGCATCGACCCGTCCTTTCCGGTCAAGTTTTTGGTGACGTTCCTGATCGTCGTCACCATCGGCGGCTCGAACGGCATTCTCGGCGCGCTCTTCGGCGCGCTGCTGCTCGGCGTCCTCGACGTCGCCGGCAAGTACTACGTCCCTTCGATCGGCGCCTTCATCATCTACGCCGTCATGGTCGTCACGCTGATCCTGCGGCCACAGGGCCTGTTCGCGCGCAGGGACAGCCGATGATCGCCGCGACCTCGGAGACGGCGCGCCGGATCGAGGCGCACCTCAGCCGGCGAGCCCGCTGGCGTTTGAGCGAGATCGCCTTTTGGCTCGCCGCGCTTGCGGCGATCGTCGCCTTCCCGTCCCGCGCCGCTCTCATCAACGAGATTCTCGTCGCCGGCCTGTTCGCCCTGTCGCTCGATCTCATTCTCGGCCTCGCCGGGATCGTGTCGCTCGGGCAGGCGGCGTTCCTCGGCGTCGGCGCCTACGCCGCCGCCATCCTCGCCAGCAAGGACTACGCGGACCCCACGCTCGGGCTCGCCGTCGGCGCGCTCGTCGCGGCGCTCCTCGGCTTCGTGACCGCGCCGCTTCTCTTGCGCGGCGCCGACTTGACGCGGCTCATGGTGACGCTCGGGGTGTCGCTGCTGCTCGGCGAACTCGCCAACCGCAACAGCTGGCTCACTGGCGGCGCGGACGGGCTCAATTTTTCGATTGCGCCGGTGCTGGGGCTTTTTCCGATCGGTTTCACCGGCCAGCGCAACGCCGCACTCTACAGTTTCGCCGTCCTGTTCGTGCTGTTCGCGGTCGCACGAAGACTGCGCCAGTCGCCCTTCGGGCTGGCTCTGGCGGCGATCCGCGAGAACCGCCTCAGGGCCGGCGCGCTAGGCATCGACACCAGCTGGCGCATCGTCGCCATCTACACGGTTTCGGCCGCCTACGCCGGCGCGGCGGGCGCGCTGCTCGCTCAGACCACGCAGATCGTGTCGCTGGATCTCTTCGACTTCCATCGCTCCGCCGACGTGATGCTGATGCTGATCATCGGCGGCGCCGGCTACCTTTACGGCGGGATCATCGGCGCGGCTGTGTTTATCGTGTTGCGCGACGTCATTTCGGCGGCGACGCCGGAATACTGGGAGTTCTGGATCGGGCTGCTTCTGGTTGTGCTGGTGATCGTCGGCCGTGAGCGGTTTCAGGACCTGGTCCGACGTGCGGCCTCCGTGGTGGTCCCGAGGCCAGCGCGCGGAGACGCGGCGTGACCGGGCCGGCCCTGGAGGCGCGCGGACTGCAAAGGCAGTTCGGCGCGCTGCTCGCGACCGACAACGTCTCGTTCGCCCTCGAGCCGGGCGCGCGGCAGGCGCTCATCGGTCCCAACGGCGCCGGCAAGACGACGCTGATCAATCTGCTCACCGGCGTGATCAAGCCGACCGAGGGTCATGTTCTCCTCGAAGGTCGCGACGTCACCGGTCTTTCTGCGAACGAGCGCGTCCGCCTCGGCCTCTCGCGCACCTTCCAGATCAATCAGCTCTTTCCCCATCTGTCGCCGATCGAATCGCTCGGCCTCGCCATTTCCGAGCGGAATCGGTCGGGGGCCGACTTCTGGCGCGTGGCGGGAACGCGGCCCGCGATCGTCGCCGAGATCGAGGACCTCATCACCCGCTTCGGCCTCGATGCCGACATGCAGAAGCCGACCCGGCAACTGCCTTACGGCAAGCAGCGGCTTTTGGAGATTGCACTGGCGCTGGCGACCCGGCCGCGCGTGCTGCTTCTGGACGAGCCCGCCGCCGGCGTGCCCGAAGAGGAGCGGCAGGACATTCTCGCCGCGCTCGCCGCGCTCCCCTCCGATGTGGCGATCCTGCTCATTGAGCACGACATGGACCTCGTCTTCACCTTCGCGACCCGCATTTCCGTGCTGGTCGCCGGGCGGCTTTTGACCGAGGGCGATCCCGAGACCATTGCGCAGGACGAACGGGTGCGCGCCGTCTATCTCGGCGAGGACGGCCATGGCTGACCTGCTTCGCGTCGAGAATCTCAGCGCCGGCTACGGCGAGGCGCGCGTGATCCAGGGGCTCGACTTCGCGCTTCAAGACGGGCGGTCGCTGGCGCTGCTCGGCCGCAACGGCGTCGGCAAGACGACCCTGATCGACACGCTCGTCGGCGTCACCACCCGCTTTTCCGGCCGCATCTGGCTCCGCGGCCAGGACATCACGCCGCTTTCGCCGCATGCCCGAGCGCATCGGGGGATCGGCTGGACGCCTCAGGAGCGCAACATCTTCCGCTCCCTGACGGTTGAGGAAAACCTGACCGCGGTCGCGGTTCCGGGCCCCTGGACGGTCAAGCGCGTCTACGGCCTCTTCCCGCGGCTCGAGGAGCGGCGGACCAACGGCGGCCGGCAACTCTCGGGCGGCGAGCAACAGATGCTGGCGATCGGTCGCGCCCTGACGCTCAATCCGCGCCTGCTGCTGCTCGACGAGCCGACGGAAGGGCTCGCGCCGATCATCGTCGACGAACTGCTGGCGGCGCTGAGCGAGCTTGTCCGCGAAGGCCTGTCGATGATCATCGTCGAGCAGAAGCCGAAGAAGATTTTGCCCTTCACCGACCACGCCATCGTGCTCGACCGCGGCGCGATCGCGCACGAAGCCCCGAGCGCCGACCTGCTCGCCGACCCCGCGGCGCTCGACGCCCATCTGACGGCGACGAAAAAGGGGTGACGCGCGCTGCGCGGCCCGGTCGGCCGTCCCCACTCGACCGCGAGCGGTTGTTCCGCGCCCGCGATTGAACGTCGCGAATCGACGTAGAGCGGTCGTTGCAGACGGGGGCCTTGGGCGCCTCGATTGGGCGGGAAGCTGCCGATGGCCCAACGGCGGGAACAACCGGGATAGCGGACGTTCAAGCCCGAGCCTGTAGGTGTGGTGACTTCCGGGATTGACAGATCATCCGAAATGCCTGAGCAGCGGCCAGACCCGCTCGACCGGCTCCCGACAACGAGGCTCGGGGCGGTCCACGATGGAAAGCCCGGCGCGCATGGGGAAGCGCTCCCACTGCGCGTTTCTAGCCCATGAAGCTCTGGCGCGCTTTGATCTGGATCATCTCGGAACGCCGTCGCCGTAGCCAATCCGAGCGCGCAGTTGTTCTGCCTCAAGCCTCGACGATCGCCGGGAGCATAAGAGAATTGCGGCGCCGAACCCGCGCATCGCGGCTGCGACGCCGCAAGGAGCCTTCAAGTGACCGATCTGGACAGGAAACGTGAGGCGGCTATCGAGCGCGTCAACGCCAAACGGGACTTCAAAGTCCACGCGGCTGTTTTCATAGTCGCAAATTTGATATTCGTTGTGGGCTGGCTCGTGACAGGGCCGGCGTCGTACTTCTGGCCGATCTGGCCGTTCCTCGGCTGGGGCCTGGGCCTGGGCTACCACGGCTGGTGCGCCTACGCCCCGAAACGGCCGGTCTCCGAGGCCGAGATCGAGCGCGAGATGCATAGGGTCGCCTGACTTTCGCAGAGCGAATATGAGGCCTGACGTGCGGTCATCAGGACCGCCAGAAGCTTGAGGCGAAGGGGTAAAATTCCGCATGCAGACGGGAGCCGCGAGCGGCGGCGCGACCGACACGCTGCTTACACCGACGCCCAATCGCGCAGGCGGTTCACAAACACGAATGACGCGGCCTCGGATGTCTTGCTCAATCTCCTTGGCCGCCAAGGAGAGCGGATCGACCAGGGCCTTCCTACGCGGGTCGCCCGCTTCATTCGGCATTCCTTGACCTACCTCAATGCGCAGCGCCAGTAGGGCGCTACAATATTAAGTATGGGTAATAAGTTGCTGAGCATCGTGTTCGCCTGGGCGATTGCAGTGCTCGCTGCGCGGGCGACGGCTTACGCGGACTCTCTTCCGGTTTACGATATTGGCAGTTCCTGTTCCGCCTATGTTATTCAGTCAGAAACGACTAGCGCGAAAGACAGGAATATCCCACACAGCCGCGACATAAAGATAAAAAGTTGCGTGATAGCTGAACAGCGGGCCTACGATATTTTAAAGACCGAATGGGATGCGCTGAATCAGATAACAAAGACGCCTTGTCTCCTTGACGCAGAAAAATATATGCGCAGTGGTTCGTATTATAGTTCGCTTAACAGGTGTATCCAGAGTCGGATACGATACGATATGTTTCCAAACGAATAGGTAACGCTATCTAGTGCACCGACACTGTCAGAAGATTCACCAACGATCCGGGAGACAATCCGCGTGAGGCCAGCGATTGAGTCAATTATTCATGCGGCTGCCGGGCCAAATCGTGTTGCAAGAACATGAACCTTCTGAATGAGTCAAAGCACTAGCAGCGTGGCCTCATGAAGCTTGCGGGCTGTCGTAGAACCGCCAGAATACGCCGCCGGCCTTCAACGAAGGGTTTCGAGGCGATGAGGTCGGTCTGGGCGCGCCGCCAGTGCGTGCGGCCGAGCGTCGTCAGGGCTACTTCAGATCAATACCACTGTCTAATCTTCGAACGTTAAGAGCCTGACCGGAAATTGGTTGACCGGCCTCGCGGGGTCTGATTCTCCCTGGTTTGCAACAACTTGGGGAGATTCGCGATGCCTTGGAACGAGGCCGATCGGGCAAAGTATGACGTCATTCGAG
>NZ_JBKQOT010000486.1:0-21313 GCF_052145395.1 Roseiarcus sp. | reverse complement strand
CTGGCGCCGACCTTTTCCGCTCAGAAGAGCCCGCAGAACGCGATGAAGCTCGCGGTTTATTCGATGACGCCGGTCTGGCTCGCGGGCGTCTTCGCCCTGATTCCGGGCCTCGGATTCCTGAGGCTCGTCGCGCTGATCTACAGCGTCTACGTGTTCTGGCTCGGCCTGCCGGTGCTGATGAAGTCCCCGCCCGACCAGACTGGCCCCTACGCGCTCGCCGCCGTCGTCTGCGCCATCATCCTGTCGATTGTCGTCTCGGCGATCGTCGGGCCGGTACTTTAGGCCGGCCGCAAGATCGAAAGTGTGCCCATTCATCCGGACCGACGATTCAGCAGTTGGGGGAATCGTGTGGTTCGCGACGGAACGCGAACGGTGACTTCCTACTTGCACCAGACGAGCCATCGACCGAACCGGCGCACCTTTCAGGCAAAGCCGGCTTTCGCCAGCAGCCGGAAGAAGAGGCCGCTCGTCGGCCCGGTTTGACGTCTCGACGCCGCCATTCTCGCGCATGAATGTGGTGGGATCGGCGGCGCGCTTCCCCTTGCCTTCGATGTAGGCCCCGAGCCGACGAGACTCGGCGACGACCTGCGCGCTCGCCGGGCGGCGCACCGCATCGTAGCGCGCGAGGCCGTCCTCAACGTCCCCGCCGGCGAGCGCTGCGGCAAGTGAAGGTTTGACCGTCGCGACCCGATTTCATCGTTCTTTACACCAGCCGACCCGCTCCTCGTTCGCGCCGGCCGTGGGCTGGCACCGACGCCCCGCAACAGGCCGTTTACCTCTTCGGCCTCGCCTGCGCCCATTGGATCGCGACGGAGCGGGACGGAGAGGGCGGCTGAGGCCGATCGTTCTGCTGGCCAGCCTCACCCCTCCCTGGGTCCGCCTCGGATCGAAGCGAGCCGGCGGACCCCATGAACGCCCTATCGGCCCACGACCGCGGCGCCCCCCGGTCTCGAATGGGGGTAGAGCGCTTCGATCTCCTTGGCGAATCGGGCCTCGATGTTGAGGCGCTTGTTCTTGAGCGTCGGGGTCAGCAGGGTCGACTCGACGGTCCAGGGGTCGGTCGTCCAGTGCACCGCCCGCGGCGTCGCGTAGGCGGGGAAGCTCTTCACCGCCTCCCGGATCCGCGCGAGCAGGAAGTCCGAATGGACACGTCTCGCGCTGGGGTCCGCGTCGTCGGGGAGCCCCCGCTTCTCGCGCGCCCAGACCTCGGGATCGAGCGCAGCGACGACCGCGAGGTATGGACGGTTCTCGCCCAGCACCATGGCGTTCGCGAATAAGCTGTCGGCGAGGATCGCGGTCTCGAGATCGCCAGGCGAGACCTTCTCGCCGGTCGAGGTCACGATGATCTCCTTGATGCGGCCGGTGATGGTGATCCGGCCGTCTTCGATCCGCGCCTGATCGCCGGTATGCAGCCAGCCGTCGGGCTCCTTCGCCGCCCGCGTCGCCTCGGGCTTGCCCCAATAGCCAACCATCACGTTCGGCCCGCGAACCAGAAGCTCCGCGTTCTCGCCGAGCTTCGCCTCGACGCCGGAGAGCGGCCGCCCTACCGATCGGACATCGTTCTCGTCCGGCGTGTTGACGGAAACGACGGGCGAGGATTCGGTCATCCCGTAGCCCTGCAGGACGTCGAGGCCCAGCGACAGGAAGAGCCGGATAACCGGCTCGCCGATCGGGGCGCCGCCGGTGAAGGCGATGCGCAGCCGGCCGCCGAAGATCGCACGCACTGGCAGGGCGACGGCGCGCTCGAGCGCCGGCCATGCGGTCTGGTCCTCTGCGGACGGCTCCTCTCCCCGCTGGCGCGCATCGAAGCGCCTGCCGCCAACGGCGAGGGCGAGGTCGAACATCTGGCGCTCCGCCGGCCCGAGCGCCGCCCGCCGCTCCATGATCGCGGAATAGAAGCGCTCGTAGATGCGCGGCACGGACACGACGACCGTCGGGCGCACCTCTCGGAAATCGTCGCCGAGTTGCCTGGTCGAGCGTGCGAACGCGACCGAGGCCCCGGCCGCGATCGGATAATAGTAGCCGCAGGTGCGCTCAAGCGTGTGCGACAAGGGCAGGAACGACAGGAACACGTCCGAGTCCGCGGCGGGCAGGCGCTCTGCGACCGCCTTGACGTTGGCCACAATATTGGCGTGTGAGAGCATCACCCCCTTGGGCCGCCCGGTGGTGCCCGAGGTGTACACCACCGCCGCGAGATCGTTCGGGTCGATGGGGACCGCGCCCTCCGGCTTCGCCTCGCACGTTCCGGAAGAAATCCATTCGTCAAAGGCGATGACGCGGCCGTCCGGCGCCTCCGCGCCGGGTTCGCCGGTCGAAACGATTACGCGCCTGAGCTGCGGCCCAACGTCGCCCGACTTCAGAATCGTCCGCCATCGCTCGACGGAATCGACGAACATGAGAGCAGCGCCGCAATCCCGCAGGATGTAGGCGATGCTCTCGGCATTATCGAGCGCGTGCATCGGCACGGGAACGAGACCTTCGGCGAGGGCCGCCTGGTCGATCTCGACATGTTCGACGCCGCTCGGCAGCAGGATCGCGATCCGATCGCCCTGAACGACCCCTTCGGCCTTCAGAGCAAGGCGCCGCCGTCGAACCTCCTCGCCGAACGCTCGCCACGATAGGCTCTCCCAGGCGCCGGTCGCAGGGTCGAAGCGGCGATAGGCCTCGCGGGAGGGCGTTCTGCGGACGCGCCGCTCGAGCAACTCGGGCAGCGTCCGGACGCGGGACAGATCGGCGGCCTCAATCGACGCTCCGGAGGCGATGGAGTTGCTGGACTGCGAAGGCATTGCACTTTTATCTTCTGTTTTATAGACCCGTGGAGCCAGCTGAGACCCCGACAGCGCAGGTCGCCGCTAACCGGGTCTCAAGTTTGAAAACCAATACGCGCCGCTAGGCGGCGATAAACCAGCGTCGAGGCGGCAGGAAGGCGGCGGGCTTCACCCTTTCCTCTTTCGCTCCCGGAACGCCTTCGCCCAGCCCGAGTAGGCCTCCTGCCGGCCGCGCGCCACAGCGAGCGCATCGGGCTCGATGTCCTTGGTGATCACGGAGCCCGAGCCGACATAGGCGCCGTCGCCGATCTTGACCGGGGCGACCAGGGCCGAGTTCGAGCCGATGAAGGCGCCCGCGCCGATGTCCGTCCTGTACTTGCCGAAGCCGTCGTAGTTGCAGGTGATCGTGCCCGCCCCGATGTTCGCGCCAGCCCCTATCCGGGCGTCGCCGATGTACGTCAGGTGATTGACCTTCGCTCCCGCCTCGACCGTCGCATTCTTGACCTCGACGAAATTGCCGATCCGCGCCTTGGCCGCAATGTCGGCGCCGGGCCTGAGTCGCGCATAGGGCCCGATGGAGGCGCCCCCCGCGACGCGCGCCCCTTCGAGATGCGAAAAGGCGTGGATGGTCGCGCCGTCTTCGATCGTGACGCCCGGACCGACGACGACGTGCGGCTCGATCAGCACGTCGCGGCCGATTTTCGTGTCCCACGACAAGAACACCGTTTCGGGCGCCGCCAGCGTCGCGCCGTCGATCATCGCGCGGCGGCGCAGCCGCGCCTGCATCGCGGCTTCCGCTGCGGCAAGCTGCACGCGGTCGTTGACGCCCATGACTTCCGTCGCGTCCGCCTCGATCGCCCGCGCGACAAGGCCGCGCGCGGCGGCGATCTCGACGAGGTCCGTCAGGTAGTACTCGTTCTGCGCGTTCAGCGGCGTCACCGCGTCCAGCATCGCCAGCGCCAGAGCGCCGCCGAACGCCACCGGGCCGGCGTTGCAGAGCCGCGCCGCCCGTTCCAATTCGGTCGCGTCCTTGTGTTCGCGGATCGCTTCAAGCCGCCCGTCCCGCTCGATCAGGCGGCCGTAGCCGGTTGGATCCGCGGGCGCGAAGCCAAGCGCAACCAGGTCCGCGCCCTTCGCCAGCCCGGCCCGGAGCGCCGCGAGCGTCGCGCCGCGCACGAGCGGAATGTCCGCATACGTGACGAGAATGTCGTCGTAGCCGCGGACGATCGCCTCGCGCGCCGCAAGGACCGCGTGCGCCGTTCCCCGGCGCTCCCTCTGGACATAGATCTCCGCGCCTGGCGCAGCCTTTCGCGCAGCCTCGGCGACGTCGTCCCGGTCAGGCCCGACGACGACCGCGACGTCATCCGCTCCGGCCTCGTGGGCAGCCGCCAGCGCGAGCGCGATCATCGGCTGGCCTGCGACGGCGTGCAGCACTTTCGGCCGGGCCGAGCGCATGCGGACCCCCTCGCCGGCCGCGAGGACGATGGTGAGGCAGCGGCGGACGTCGAAACTCATGCTGGGGCTCCCGGTCGGCGCAAGTCGGCGCGCCGTACGGCGCACCCCCTGGCCGGATATCGCGCCGGTTCTAGCGCCGGCCAAGCGGTCAAGCAAAATCGCCTCCCCCAGCTGACACAAAAAGCGTCTCGCTGCGGCGCGAAATAGCATATAGAAATAAGCGGCTGGAGGCGGCGCGCGGCGCGAGGACGGGCGTTGTCCTCACCAGGCGCTGATCCCCTGCGTGTGTCGAAATGGAACGCCCGAATGTCCGCTTCTCCGCGGTCCCGATGGGCGGCGAGCGAACGAAGCAATTACCATGGCGCCGCAACGTCGCGAATTTCTCGGTTGGGCGATGGGCGGAGCCCTGACTGCGGCGGGAGCGCGCCTCGGCGTCGGCCAGACTGCGGCCGACCCGCTCGCTCAGCCGGTTCCTTTCGCCGCCGACACGGTGCTGAAGGCGGCGATGCTGCTTGCGGCGTCGCCCTACAAGGCTCCCGATGCGCCTCTGCCATCCGTCTTCTCGGGGCTTGCCTTCGACCAGTACGCCTCGATTCGCCGCGCGCCGGGAACGGCGATCTGGGCCGACGAAAAGCTCGACTTTACGCTCGAGCCCCTGCACAGGGGCTTCGTCTACACGACCCCGGTCGCGATCAACATCGTCGAGAACGGCCAGTCGCAGCGCGTGATCTACGACCCCGCGGATTTCGACTTCGGCAAGCTTCAGCCGCCGACGCCGCCCGGCGACCTCGGTTTCTCGGGCCTCAGGATCCTCGCCGCCTCGGACCAGGGCTTCCAGGACGCGGCCATCTTCCAGGGGGCGAGCTTCTACCGTTCGCGCGCCCGCGGCCAGAATTTTGGCGTCACCGCGCGAGGACTCGCGATCCGGACCGGCGACGACCCCGGCGAGGAGTTCCCGCTGTTCCGCGAGTTCTGGGTCGAAAAGCCTGCGCCGGCCTCCGATACCCTGACGATTCACGCCCTGCTCGATTCGCAGAGCGTCACCGGCGCATTCCGTTTCACCGTCCGCCCGCTCGAGACCACCATCATCGACACCGAAATGACGCTGATTGGCCGCGCCGCAACCGACAAGCTGGGCATCGGGGCGATGGGCGCCGGCTATCTGTTCAGCGGCCTCGATCATCGGCGGCCCGACGACTGGCGCGCAGCGGTCTACGAGTCGACCGGCCTGCAGATGCTGACCGGAAACGGGGAGTGGATCTGGCGGCCGGTGTCGAATCCGGAAACCCTGCAAATCTCCGCCTTCTCGGACGTCCATCCTCGCGGGTTCGGTCTCATCCAGCGTTCGCGGACCTTCGACGCGTTCTACGATGACGAGGGCCGCTGGGAGCTCAGGCCGACGCTGTGGATCGAACCGATCGGCGACTGGAGCGAGGGCGACCTGCGCCTGCTCGAGATCCCGGTCGCATCCGAGAACAACGCCAACATATTGGCGCAGTGGCGGCCGAAGACGGGGATCGCCGCCGGCGGAACGCTGTCGCTCGCCTACCGCCAGTTCTGGTGCTGGACGCCGCCCTCGAAGCCGGATCTCGCGATCTGCACCTCGAGCCGCGCCGGGAAGTTCAACGGCAAGCCGCGGTTCGCCGTGGAAATGACCGGCGACGTCTTCGCCGATCCGCAAAAAGCCGCCGCAGCGGTCGCCGACTTGCACGCCAGTCCGGGAAAGATCGTCTCCGTCAAACTCTTCCCGTATAAGGATCGGCGTTCCGTGCGTGTCATGTTCGACCTCGACCCCGGCTCCGAAGCGTTTTCCGAGCTCAGGCTGACGCTGAACCTGGACAATCAGGCGGTTAGCGAGACATGGCTTTATCGATGGAGAGCGTGACGCTGAGGCCGGCTGAGGCGCCGGGCGACGCGGGCCCGTCGTTGGGCTCCTCGCTCGGCGCCTCGATGCCGGGCTATGCGCCGTTGGCGATGCCGGCGCAGTCGTTTCGCAAATTCTCCAAGAGCCAGCGGCGGGCGTGGATCCATCCAGATCTCGCGGCGACCCCGATCCTAGCCCGCCTCGGCGTGTTCGGCGGGGCAATCGCACTGACCCTCTACGGCGTCCACCAGATGTACAAGGTCGTCGGCGTCGGAACGACGACCGCGCTCGAATGGGTGCTGGTCGTCCTCTTCGCCATCACCTTCTCCTGGCTGTCGCTCTCCTTCACCGCCAGCGTCGTCGGCTTCGTCTGGCTCATCGTTCACAGTCGGAAGCGCTTTCCCCTGCCCGCCTCGCTCAGCGAGCGCACCGCGGTCGTCATGCCGATCTACAACGAGGCGCCGTCGCGCGTGTTCGGCGCGATGCAGGCGATCATCGAGGATGTCGAGCGCACGGGGCTCGGCGGCGCCTTCGACTATCTTTTCCTGTCGGACACCACGGACGGCAACGTCTGGATCGCCGAGGAGCGCGCTTTCCTGGCCATGCGCGAACGGCTGCCCGCGGCGCGGGTCTACTACCGGCGCCGGCGCAAGAACACGAGCCGCAAGGCCGGCAACATCGGCGATTTCGTGACCCGCTGGGGCGGGCACTACGCGCATATGCTCGTCCTCGACGCCGACAGCGTGATGTCGGGCGACGCGGTGGTGCGGCTGGCTGCGGCGATGGAGGCCGATCCTGACAGCGGCATCATCCAAAGCCTGCCGCTCATCATCAACCGCAACACGATGTTCGCGCGCGTGCAGCAGTTCGCGGCGCGGATCGCCGGACCCGTGTTCGCCGCCGGGCTCGCCGCATGGATGGGGCGCGACGGCAACTACTGGGGCCACAACGCGATCATCCGCACCCGGGCCTTCGCCGATCATTGCGGCCTGCCCGATCTTCCCGGCCGGCCGCCGTTCGGCGGCCATATTTTAAGCCACGACTTCGTCGAGGCGGCGCTCATTCGGCGCGCCGGCTATTTCGTCTACATGCTGCCGACGCTCGGCGGCTCCTACGAGGAAAGCCCGCCGTCGCTGATCGACCTCGCAGCGCGCGACCGACGCTGGTGCCAAGGCAACCTTCAGCACTCGCGCGTCATCGGCGCGCGGGGATTCGTCTGGGCGACCCGGCAGCATTTTGCGACCGGCATCATGGGCTACCTGGCCTCGCCCCTGTGGATGCTCCAGCTGCTTGTCGGCATCGTGCTGGTGCTGCAGTCGCACTACATCCGGCCCGAATACTTCACTGCGGACTTCTCGCTCTTTCCCGCATGGCCGCGGTTCGACTACGAGCGCGCGCTGCAGCTCTTCGCACTCACGATCGCCATCCTGCTCGCGCCGAAATTCCTCGGCCTGATCCTGGCGCTGGCGGACGGCCCGACCCGCCGCGGATCGGGCGGCGCGCTGGCGCTGATCTCCTCGACCCTCATCGAGATCCTGATCTCGGCCGCCCTCGCGCCGATCATGATGATGTTCCAATCGGGATCGGTGCTGCAGATCCTGTCCGGCCGGGACACCGGATGGAACCCGCAGCGCCGCGACGACGGTTCGATCCCCTTCACCAGCATCGCGCGCCGGCACCGCTCTCACGCGCTGCTGGGCGTCGTCACGCTGTTCGCCGCCGCGCTCATCTCCCCGTCCCTGGTTCTGTGGATGTCGCCGACGATCGCCGGTCTCGTCCTGTCGATCCCGCTCTCCTGGGCGAGCGGGCAATTGTGGATCGGCCTTGGCCTCAAGCGGATCGGCCTCCTGCTCACGCCCGAGGAAACCGCGCCGCCGCCGGTCGTGCAACGCGCCAATGCGCTCGCCGAGGAGTTGGCGCGGACCGGCCGCGACCATGACGACGCGGTCCTCTCCATTCACGCCAACGCAGAGTTCCGCGCCATTCACGAGGCCTTTTTGCCGGAGAAGCCGCGTCACCGTCTGGGCGAGGTCGACGTCGACGCGGCGGTGGCGACGGTCAAGCTCAACGACGCCGAGACGGTCGAGGACGCCTGTGCGTGGCTCAAGCCCAAGGAGCGGGTCGCGGTTCTCGCCGACCGTGCGCTGATCGCCATGCTCGTGCGCCTTCCCCACGCCGAGGAGCAGGGCCGCCAGGGTGGCTGACGCCGCTGCCTGTCAGACCGCCAGGCGCGAAGCCGGACGCGCCCGGTCGAACAGCGGGAAGAGGACGATCCCGGCGACAAAGCCGCCGACGTGCGCCATCCAGGCGACAGGCATGTCGGACAGGCCCAGCGACTGGGCGAAGGCGCCGAACAGGAAGTTCGTTGCAAACCAGATGACGAGGAACACGCGTGGGCGAGGTTCTGCGACCATCGCGCGGAGGGAAGCGGCCGGGATCGCCTCGATCTCGACGCGCCGGGGCGTGGCCGGTCCGAGCGGCGCCCCGGGTTCGAACATGAAGCGGGTCGCCGCGCCCATGAGTCCCGAATCGGCGCCGGAGGCCCCGATCAGCGGCATGAACTCCAGCGGCGCGACCGCCCACTGCGCGAGCGCTGCGGCGATCGCGGTCACGCCCATGAACACGAGAAAGCCCGCGGCGCCGAATCGCCGCGCGACCGGCGGACCGAAGGCGAAAAGCCAGACGGTGTTGAGCAGCACGTGGGACCAGGCGCCGTGCAGAAAGGCGTAGGTGACGAGCGTCCAGAGCTTCGCTCCGCCGCCGAGCGCATGCAGGTCGCGCATCGCGCGAACCTGATCGAGCGTGGCCGGATCGGTATTGGCCCGGATAAGCAGATCGATAGCGCGCGCCGGCCAGATCGACACGGTCAAGCGCCCCGGAACAAACGCGTAGTCGCGGATGATCAGGTCCTGGACTTGCGGGCCTGCCCAGTCAAACGCCGCATAGAGGACGACGAGGAGCACGGCGAGTCCCACGACGACCGCCGGCGCGTTGAAGATCGGCTCGCGGCCTGGCCCCGCGTTGCTCGGCATTCCGTCCATCCGTGTCGAAGCCCTTCGTTTGCCCCAGCGGCTTGGCGGAAATCGTGTCAAACTGCAACTTTGTTCGGAAACGCCGGCGCCGGGAAAAGGCTCGAATCGACTGCATTATTGTTAATTCGAGAGCGCCGGGGGTAAAGCGGGGCCTACTCCTTGTCTCGCGATGAAACGGCATGTTCCCTGCACCCTGGCTTGCGGGCAGGCGCAATTCCGTCTCACGTTCCTTTGTGAGACGCGCGCCGACCCTCCATGTGGGAGAGGATGATGAGACATGCTGTCTCGAATGAGCTCTACGCCTATTGGCGCGCGCTCGGCAAAGGGGGTTGCCCTCCCGAGCGCAACGCCCTCGAACCCGGCGCAATCCGGGGCGTTCTGGCCGACACTTTCGTGCTCGACTTCGACCCGGCGGGTGGATTCCCCCTCCGGATCTCCGGCTCCAAGGTCAACGCTGTCTTCATGAGGGAGTTGCGCGGCGCCCCATTTCTGCACATCTGGCGCGAGTCTGACCGCGGCAAGATCAAGGCGATCCTGCAAGCTGCGGCGGACGAAGAGGCGGCGTACATTCTTCGCGCCGAGGCGCGTCCGGCCGGCGCGCCGCCGGTCGACATCGAGGTGACGTTGCTTCCCCTGCGACACCACGGCGCGACCCACGCCCGCATGCTCGGCTCGCTCGCGGCCGGCTCCGACGCCGACTGGCTCGGCCTGATCGGCGCCGCCCCGGCGGCGCTGACGGCCTGGCGCCTTCTCGAGCCTGGTTCGGCCGCGGCGTTTCGGGCGCCGCCGATGCGCGCGCCGGCGCGCCTCGGCGCGTAGGCGGGTTGGCGCGCGCGACGCTCGAGGCGCGGAAGGTGGAGCCTCCCCTCTCCCCTTTAGGGGGCGATGGGGAGCTGCGCCCGCCGCTAAGCGCCGGCGTCGATCCGTTTCAGGCCGGCGGCGTAACGGCACCAGTTCTCGACATAGTGCGCCGCCGATTGGCGCAGCGCCTTCACTGCGTCGGCGTCGAGCGTCTTCGTCGCTTTCGCCGGCGACCCGATGATCAGCGAGTGGTCGGGAAATTCCTTGTGCTCGGTGATCAGCGCCCGCGCGCCGACAAGGCAGCCGCGGCCGATCTTGGCGCCGTTGAGGACCACGGCGCCCATGCCGATCAGCGAGCCGTCGCCGATCGTGCACCCGTGCAGCGTCGCGTTGTGTCCGACCGTGCAGTCTTCCCCGACCGTCAAGGGGAAGCCCATATCGGTATGCAGGATGCAAAGGTCCTGAATGTTTGAGCGCGCGCCGATAACGATCGGCTCATTGTCGCCGCGCAGCACCGCCCCGAACCACACGCCTGCGTCCTCGCTGAGCCGGATATCGCCGATGATGTCCGCGTCGGGCGCAATCCAGTAGCGGCCCTCCGCCGGCAGCGTGGGCTTCACGCCATGAAGCGAATAGAGCGGCATAAGGGTCTCCGGGATCAAGGGATCGAAGGCGGGCGCGCGCTCACTCTTCGTCGAGATCAATGTCGAGAATAGCCATTTGCAGCGTGAAGCTCGAGCCCTGCGGATCGTCCGCTGAAATGACGCCCAAAAACTCCGAACCGTTGTTGAGCTCGACCGAATCCGTCTTCTTGTGCCGGGCGATGATGGTCAGCTTGTCATTCTCGAACAGCTTCCTCAGGTAGTCCTGCAGCACGGCGCGCCCGACCGGCAGCTTCATCTCGAAGGCGAACGACCGGTCGCCGTCCTCGTCGTCGACCGTGATCGACCCGATCTTGCGCTCGCCGAGCAGGACGTCGGCGGCTTCCGCCGATTGCGAACTCGGCGTCACCTGCAAAGCCTGCGCGCCGAACGACTTGCGCAGGAATTCGCGCAGTTTGACGATCTCAGCTTTATCCACGACCCTGCCCTCGCGTGTTCCTAGGGCGCAGGCTTTGCCAGATGCGCGGGCCGCGGGCAAGACGCTGAAGCGGCGGCGGCCGCTAGCGTTCATGGTCCGACGCTTGACCGCCCGAGCCTGTCGCGAAAAGGTCGACCCCAATGGCCCCGGTCCTTCACTCCCGGTGAGGAAGGGCGGATTGTGATTTCTCGAAAGCCGCCGCTGGGGACAGACGCGACGCCCAATGAGCGGTCGTTCCCGGACGGCCCCGCAGCCGTCCGAACCTAAGCGCGCGTTCCTTGTCCGCTTCGCTCCCGCAAGGCGGTCGGCTATCGCACCTGCTCCATGAGCGAGAGCAGTGTGGGCGGCGCGTGCACCGGTGCGCACGACTTGTCGCCGTCGACGAAGAACAACAGACCATCGAGGTCGCCGCGATCTTGCGCAAGCACCGCGCTGTCACCGTGCGGCAGGCCAGATGGCGCCTCGGGGTTCATTGCGTAGACCCCGCGAAGGAACCGCCACTGATCCGGGGTGATCTCGATCAGTTTGCCATCTTGACCATTGATCGCAGCGCTTAACTTCGCGAGTCCGACGCAGCGATCGACGAATTCGGCCCCGAGAGCGACTTTCGGCGCGAGCATGCGAGCGCCAATGACGAACAAGAAATGTCTAGTCGACATGACCGCCTCCACCTGTCTTGGGGCAGAGGCTGGCGTTCAACGACGCATCGACGCATCCGACGGTCGCTCTCACCCCAAGCCTTTCCTTACCGCCCTTTGCCCCTGCGAAAATCTCGGCGCCTTCGTCGGAGCCATTCCTTGGGAAGTTGGCGCTGGACAGAGACGACGTCTGAGTTCCGAGCGCTTCGTCGTAGCCATGATCAGGTGAACTTGGATCGAGCGGCCGGATCTCCGACACGAACCCGATGAACGTGGCGCAGAGCATGCCCACGAAGGCGAGCACAAACGACCGTATCCGGACTTCCGATCGATCGGACGACGGCTCGGACGGAAGTTTCGCCGGACGCTCTTGTCGACGAAACCGGACCAGCGCTCCATCCTGGCGGGCTATCTCTGCCGGAAGCTCATCCACTGCAAGCCTGGGTGACGCGCCCGCACAATCCGCCGCCGGCAAATGTCCATCGCCCCAGGCCGAGGCGTCCGATTGGGTCCCCTGTTTGGAGGGAATGCGCACTGCGAAAGTTTCGATCTTTGCAATGTTCATTGCCGGTCTTCCGTTCGAAGGACAATCGCGGCGCCTCGTCCGCTCCGGGCGGGTGAGCGAAGAACAGGATCCCGGCGCTCGCGCACCGCTCCGCGGACAAGAACGCTGCGTCTTTAGGTAACGGCGGAACGATCGACGTTCTCTCCGTATTGGCGTTGCTGTTGCTGTAAGACGGAAATGATAAAATCAGGAGCGCGAAGCGCAATCTATTGCACAATGGTGTCGCCGATACTTTGGTATCTCGTGCATCGTGCTCGGCGGACGCATTGGCTCGCCGGCGTCAAGCGTTTGCGAACGCGCGGCTCCGAGGACCGGCTCGTCGCGCGGTGACGGCGGCGCCGTGCGCTTACGGCGCGAATTCGTCTCGCTCCATCCGCGCGAGCGGCAAGGTGAAGCTGAATTTCGCTCCGCCGCCGGGGTTTGTCTCCGCCCAGATCGTCCCGTAATGGGCCTCGATGATCGAGCGGGAAATCGACAGTCCGACGCCAAGCCCGCTCGATTTCGTCGACGTGAACGGCACAAAGAGGTCGGCGTTGGCCTGCTCCAGAATGCCATGCCCGGTGTCCATGACCTCGGTTCGGATCATGCCGTCCAAGAGCGCCGTCGAGATGGTGACCTTCCTTTCCTTCGATCGCTCCATCGCCTCCATGGCGTTCCGGATCAGGTTAAGCAGCGCCTGCTCGATATGGATGCTGTCCGCGAAAACCTCGTCCTCGGCCGCGTTGAGGAGGAGAACGATCTCGACGCCGGCCTCGCGCGCGGTCGGCGCGGCGAGGTCGCAGGCGCGCCGGATCAGCGCATGCAGGCTATGCTCGACCCGGTTCGGTTCGCCCCGCGCCATGAATTCGCGCAGGTGGGCGATGATCTGCCCCGCCCGCATAAGCTGGGACGAAGCCTTGTCCAGCGCCTCGGCGAGCGCAGGCCTTGGAGGATGCGACGCGTCGGCGACGAGCTGCCGGGCGAGGGAAAAGTAGTTCGACGCCGCCGCGAGCGGCTGGTTCAGCTCGTGGGCGAGCGAGGTCGCCATGCCAGCCATCGAGTCGAGGCGATTGGCGTGG
The DNA here is from genome assembly GCF_052145395.1 of Roseiarcus sp. Lineage (NCBI taxonomy): Bacteria > Pseudomonadati > Pseudomonadota > Alphaproteobacteria > Hyphomicrobiales > Roseiarcaceae > Roseiarcus > Roseiarcus sp. The sequence continues at coordinate 8,052 of NZ_JBKQOT010000486.1, read as the reverse complement.
AGCCTGTTGAGGCGCGCCTCGAACCGCCGCCGCTCGCTGAGGTCGCGGATGAAGCCGATGAACAGGCGCTCCTTTCCGTGCCGGGTCTCCGACACGGCCAGCTCCGCCGGGAACTGCGAACCGTCCTTGCGGCGGCCCTCAACCTCGCGGTTTGAGTTGATAATCCTGGCTTCGCCGGTTCTGAGGTAGCGCTCGATATAGCCGTCGTGCTGCGAACGCTGCGGCTCGGGGGCGAGCGTGTTCACGTTCCGCCCGATGAGTTCCTCCTCGGCGTAGCCGAACATTCGGGTCGTGGCCGTATTCGCCGATTGGATGGACCCGCGCTCGTCGATGGTGATGATCGCGTCGGCGACGCCGTCGATGACGGCGCGCAGGCGCGCCTCGTTCTCGCTCACGACCTCCCGTGCGCGGCGGCGTTCGCCGATGTCGACGAAGGTGACGACCACGCCGTCGATTCTGTCCTCGACCGTCCGGTACGGACGCAGCCGCATCAGATACCAACTGCCGGCGCGGCTGCGCAGCTCGCGCTCGCTCGAGACGAGATCGCGCAGGACCTTGCGCGCGTCGTCGCCGAACTCGTCGTAGTCGAGGCGGTGGGTGAAGTCCGTGATCGACCGGCCCTCGTCGCCGGGCTCGATGTTGAAGATCTGCGTGATCGGCGGGGTGAAGCGATTGATCTTGAGTTGGGTGTCGAGAAAGAGGATGCCGACGTCCGTCGCCGCCATCAGATTCTGGATGTCGCTGTGAGCGCGCGAGACGCTGTCGAGCTTGGCTTTCAGTTCGCTGTTGACCGTCTGAAGCTCCTCGTTGATCGATTGCAGCTCCTCCTTGCTGGTCTCCAGCTCTTCGGCGGTCGAGCGGTATTCCTCGTTGATCGACTGGAGCTCCTCGTTGGCGGCCCGCAGCTCCTCGTTCGCCCCCTCGTATTGCTCGCGGGAGCTCCGAAGCTGCGCCTGGGTGAACTGCAGCTCCTGCTGGAGCTGATGAAGCTGCTCGGGCTGCGCACGCTCGAGGCCCGCCGCAGTGGTCACGTCGCCCAGCGTCTCGCCTTCGAAAAAGAAGACGATCGCCGTGCGTCCGGCGCCCGCTTCGTTGCTCAGGGGCTTCGCCTGCAGGTAGACCCTCCGCGCGGCGCCGTTGAAGCGGACGGCGATCGGGGCGCTCAGACTCGGCCCGTTGCCGGCGAACGCATCATGGAGCGCGGCGCGCAGGTCGAACCGAAGCTCCTCGCGGGCCAGCTCCGTGATGTCGTTGACCAGCGTCCCGGCCGAGGGTTGCAGGTACCGTCCCGCCTGCTCCGAGAGATGCACGACGCGATAGGACTCGTCGACGACCGCGCTCGGCGGCGCGAGCCGCTCAAGCGCCTCCTTGTGAACTCCGGCCTCGCTTTGTCTGCGGAAAGGCTGAGGCGATCGCTGCGGGAGCGTCTCGACGCCGAACACCGGAGGCCCGATCCGCGGCGTCACCCGCATGTCGGCCGCAATCGGCGTACGCTGGTAGATTCGCGCCTCGCGGTCGATCGCGCGGAACATGCCGAGGGGGCTCTCGGCGGTTTCGGACGATCCCAGGAAGAGGTAGCCGTCCGGCCTCAGGGCGAAATGAAAGGTTGCGCAGACTTGGTGCTGCAACTCGCGGTCGAGGTAGATGAGCACGTTGCGGCAGGAGATAAGATCGGCGCGTGAGAAGGGCGGGTCCTTCAAGAGGCTGTGGCGCGCGAACAGGACGACTTCGCGGAGGTCCCGTGTGACGCGGTAATGGTCGTTCTCGCGGGTGAAGAAGCGCCTCAGCCGCTCCTCGGTGACGTCGGCTTCGACAGCCAGGGGATAGCGGCCCTCGCGGGCGATCAAGAGAGCGGCCTCGTCAAGGTCGGAGGCGAACACCTGGATCTCGCAGCGGATGTCGCGCCTGGCCTGCTCCTCGAGGAGCAGGATGGCGACCGAATAGGCTTCCTCGCCGGTGGCGCATCCTGGAATCCAGGCCCGCACCGAATCGCCCGCGCCCTTGTCCTCGAACAGGCTCGGGATCACGACGGCCGCCAGCCTCTCGAAAGCGGCCGGGTCGCGGAAGAACGTCGTCACCGAAATGAGAAGATCGGCGAACAGCGCCTGCGCCTCGGCCCCGTTCTCGCGCAGGATCGTGAGGTAGTTGTCCATCGTCGCCGCCTGCTGCACCTGAATGCGCCGCGCGATTCGGCGGCGGACGGTCGATTTCTTGTAGCTCGAGAAGTCGTGTCCCGTCCGCACGCGCAGGTGCGAGAGGATCCGTCGCATCGTTTCGCCGGCGCCCTCGTCCGTCACCTCGGCCCGCAGCCGGGGACGCTCGCCGATGAGTTCCGGCAGCTTCATCGCGATCTGGCGGACCGGAAGGACGAAATCGGCGAGGCCGGTCGCCACGGCGCTCCGCGGCATCGAGCTGTATTCGGCCTCCTCGGGATCCTGGACCAGAATGATGCTGCCTGCCTCTTTCGCCGCCTTGATCCCGAGGGCGCCGTCCGATCCGGCGCCCGAAAGGACGATGACGAAATCGTCGCCCCGCTGCGCCGCGAGCGAGCGGAAGAAGAGGTCGATCGGCGCGCGCTGCCAGCGCGGCTCGTCGAAGTCGGCGAGCGCAAGATGCTGGTCTGTGGCGAGAAGCTGCCGGTTCGGAGGGATGATGTAGACGCGCCCCGCTTTGAGCCGCGTGAGGCCGGTGACTTGGGTGACCGGCATCCGCGTCCGCGCCGAAAGGATGTTCGGCAGTTCGCTGTCGTGGGTCGGGTCGAGATGCACGACGACCACGAAGGCCGCGTTCACTTCGTTGGGCAGGCTTTCAAAGAATTGCTGCAGCGCGCGGACGCCGCCCGCCGAGGCGCCAATGCCTACGGTCGGAAACCGCTTCGCCGGCGCTTCGCCGCCTTGCTCGGGGCTCGCGGCCGCATGATCGTTTCCGGGCATCGTGAGGGCCTCTTCGAGGTTGCCGAGAATAATCAACAATCATTCCCGACGGACCGGCGTTCCGCCTCCCGTTCCGGACGGTAAAGTAGATAGTTTTCAGAACGACCGAAAGGCGAAAAGGCGTAGCGGTGACGGCGAAATCGGCCGTACGACCGGGCAAACGACAGTCGGCTCGACCGGTCCGCGCCCTCTTCCGGCCATAAGGTCGCCAGGAATGCTCGTCAGACGGACGTCTACCGATCCTGTGGCTTCGCCACGTTTCGACCACGCTATCGCCGCGAAGCCCCATTAGCCACGGCTCCGGCGGGACTGGAGCGGCAGATTGCGGACAACGTTCGCATCGACGGGCGCACGCAGGACGTCGCGTGAGGACGAGTTCGACGACGGTCGTCGGATCGCCCTGTTTCTCGACGTCGACGGCACATTGCTCGACCTCGCCGAGCGCCCCGACGAGGTGACGGTTCCGCGCGGACTTCTTGCCTCCGTCGCAGGCGCGCAAGCGAAGACGGGCGGCGCGCTGGCGCTCGTCAGCGGCCGCACGATCGCCGATCTCGACCGGTTTTTCGCCCCTTTGCGGCTGCCCGCGGCCGGGGTGCACGGCGCCGAATTGCGGCTCGATCCGGGCGAGGGCGTCATTTCGCCGCCGGGGACAAACCCTCTGCCGCCCTCCCTCTGGACCGCGCTGACCGACCTTCTTCAGGGCTTCCCGGGAACGATCGCCGAAAATAAGCGTTTTAGCTATGCGGTCCATTACCGCCTGGCGCCGGCCGTCGGCGACGTCCTGCGGAGGCGACTGGCGACCCTCCTCAAGACCGCGCCGTATTCGGGAATCACGATGCTTGAAGCCCATTGCGCGTTTGAACTGAAGACCCGGGAATTCGACAAAGGGCGCGCCATCGCCACATTTCTGTCTGCGCCCCCTTTCCTGGGGCGCACGCCAATCTTCATCGGCGACGACGACACCGACGAAGCGGGATTCGCGGTCGTCTCGGCGCGCGGCGGACGCGCCTTTTCCGTCGGCCGTCCCCGGCCGGGCGCCACCGCCACCTTCGGGAGCCCGAGCGAGGTTCGCGGCTGGCTCGCCGGTTTTGCAGGTGTTGGCGCGTCCGTATGACCGCTCCCGACGCGTCGCGGCGTCAGCCGCTCGATCTCGCCCTGATCGGAAACAGCTCCGTGGCCGCGCTGGTCGACCGGGATGCGCGCATCGTCTGGTGGTGCTTTCCGCGGTTCGACGGCGACCCGGTGTTCTCGCGCCTTCTGGCGGGCGAGGAGGAGAAGGGATTTTGCGACGTCATCCTCCACGGTCAGACGTCGATCGAATCGCGTTACGTGCGGAACACGGCGATCGTCGAGTCGATCCTCACCGCCGCCGATGGCGCGACCCTCCGCATCACCGACTTCGCGCCGCGCTTCGACCGTTTCGAGCGTTCCTTCCGGCCGCCGCAGATCGTTCGGAGGCTCGAGCCGCTCTCCGGCATGCCGAGGATCGCCATTCGCGTGCGGCCGACCCACAATTATGGCCGCCCCACCGCGAATCCCGTGCTCGGCTCCAACCACATCCGCTACGTCGGCGGCCCGCATGTCATGCGGCTGACGAGCGACGCGCCGCTCTCCTACATCGCCAACGAGATCACTTTCCCGCTCACCCACCCGGTGAGCCTGATCTTCGGTCAGGACGAGCCGTTCCTGACCGCCATCGACGCGACGAGCCGGGAGTTCCTCGAGCACACGCGCGATCATTGGCTCGACTGGTCGCGAAATCTCGCTGTGCCGTTCGAGTGGCAGGAAGCCGTGGTGCGCTCGGCGATCACGCTGAAGCTTTGCTCCTTCATGGAGACCGGCGCGATCGTCGCCGCGCACACAACATCGATCCCGGAAGCGCCGGGCACCACCCGCAACTGGGATTACCGCTTCTGCTGGCTGCGCGACGCGTATTTCGTGGTCGACGCGCTCAACCGGCTCGGCGCCACGCAGACGATGGAGTCCTATATCCACTACATCACGACCATCGCCATCGACCGCGGGGCGATGCAACCCCTGCACGGCATCATCCCGTTCACGCCGCTTGAGGAGCATATTGCGCCTGATCTTGCCGGCTATCTCGGGCACGGCCCGGTCCGGGTGGGAAATCAGGCGGTGAGCCAGACGCAAAACGACGTGTACGGCAGCGTGGTCCTGGCGGCGGCGCAGATGTTCGTCGACGAGCGCATTCCGGCGATGGGCGACGAATCCTTGTTCCGCATGCTGGAAACGCTGGGCGCAAAGGCGCTGGCGTCGGCTTTCGAGCCCGACGCGGGCCTTTGGGAATACCGCACCCGCGAGCGCCCACACACCTATTCGGCGACCTTGTGCTGGGTCGCCTGCGACCGGCTCGCCCGGATCGCGCGCCGGCTCGGCCTCATCGACCGCGCCGTCTACTGGAGGTCCAACGCCTTCGCCTTGCGTGAGAAGATCCTCACCGAGGCCTGGGACGAGAGCCAAGGCGCGCTGACCGGCGCCTTCGGCGAGCCGGCGCTCGACGCCAGCGTGTTGCTTGTCGCCAAGCTCGGGCTCCTTCCCGCAAACGACCCGCGGTTCGTGCGGACCTGCGAGGCGATCGGGCGGACCCTTGTGCGCAAAGGCCGGATCATGCGGTACACCGCGCCGGACGATTTCGGTCCGCCCGAGACGGCCTTTCTCGCCTGCAACTTCTGGTATGCTGACGCCCTCGCCTCGATCGGCCGCCCTGACGAAGCGCGGCAACTGTTCGAGGCGATTCTCGCGTGCCGGAACGCCTATGGGCTCTTGTCCGAGGACATTCACCCGGACAGCGGCGAGCTCTGGGGCAACCTGCCGCAGACGTATTCGATGGCGGGTATCATCAATACGGCGACGCGTCTGTCGTCGAGTTGGGAGGAAGCATGGGCTCGCGCTTGATCATCGTCTCCAATCGCGTCGCGGCGCCGGATCCGAAGGGAACCCCGGCCGCGGGCGGTATGGCGGTGGCGGTGAAGGCCGCCCTCAAAAACCGCAACGGCATCTGGTTCGGGTGGAGCGGCGAGGTCACGGAGGAGCCGAACGTCGAGCCGAAGGCCGTCGAGGTCAAGAAAGTGACCTACGTCCTCATGGACCTGTCGAAGAACGACGTGCAGGAATACTACAACGGCCTCGCCAACAGCGTCCTGTGGCCGATCCTGCACTATCGCGGCGACCTTCAGGAATACTCGCAGGTGGACGCGACCGGGTATATTCGCGTCAACCGCATGTTCGCCGACCAGCTCAGTCCGCTCTTAAGGGAGGACGACGTCGTCTGGGTGCACGACTATCATCTGATGCTGCTCGGCCGCGAGTTGCGCGCCCGCGGCCATCGCAACCGGATCGGATTCTTCCTGCACACGCCGTGCGCGCCGCCGGACATTCTTCAGACTCTTCCGCTGCATCACATCATCTTCGGCAGCCTCGTCGAATACGACCTGGTCGGCTTCCAGACCACGAACGACCGCGACAATTTCGCCCGCTATCTGGAGACGCTCGGCGCGGCCAAGCGCGGCGACTCCTACCAGATGAACAGCCGGCAGGTGCGGCTGGGAACCTTCCCGGTCAGCATCGAGACGAAGGCCTACATGCGTCTTGCGCGCAACGCGGGCCGCTCGGCCATGATCTCCCTCGTCAAGGAAAGCCTGGCGGACAACCGTCTGATTCTCGGCGTCGACCGGCTCGACTACTCGAAAGGCATTCCCGACCGCATCAAGGCGTTCGAGCGCTTTCTCGAGAACTTCCCCGAGTGGCGAGGGAACGTGACGCTTCTGCAGATCACCCCCAAGAGCCGGACCGAGGTCAGGGAATACGGCGAGATCGAAGCGGAGGTGACGGGCCTCATCGGCAGAGTCAACGGCCGCTTCGGCGACGCCGCCTGGACGCCGATCCGCTATGTCAACCGCTCCTATTCGCGCACCGTCCTCGCCGGCATGTACCGCGCCGCCGACGTCGCGCTGGTGACACCTCTCCGCGACGGCATGAATCTCGTGGCCAAGGAGTATCTCGCAGCGCAGGACCCGGACAATCCGGGCGTGCTCGTCCTCTCCCAGTTCGCCGGCGCGGCGCGCGAGCTCGATCAGGCGCTGCTCATCAACCCGCACGAGATCGACGCGGTGGCGGCGGCGATCAAGCGCGCGCTGGAAATGCCGCTCGAGGAGCGGCGCGAACGGCACGCGCCGATGCTCGAGCATCTGAAGAGCCACGACATCACCCAATGGGCGGAGGACTACCTCACCAACCTCGCCGACGAGCGCTCGGCTCGCCGTTTGCTCAACAGCCTGCGCACGTTTTTCGGGACGCAGCAGGGCCGCGAGCCGATGGCCACGCTGTAGCGCCTCGACGCCGCCGGCGCGAGACATTTGGATTTCCTCAGGCCTCCGCAGGGACAGGCGCGGGCTCCGCGAATCTGCGGATTCGGCATGTTGGATTTTCTTGGAATTCCTTGGATTCTCTCGACCGAAATGAGCCTTTTCAATGGGTTACGCGCGACCTCGCGCCATTTTTTTTCGTCGTGCGGCCCATCCCCGGGTAAAAGTCCGCGTCCCGTCCGGAACGGTGTCGATCCGCTTGCGCTTGTTCTGAGGTTCGCATGAAGGGATCATACCAATTTTTCTGCTTTTCCGCAACAAAAAGTCGCGCCGTCGCCATTCCCGCGCGTGGAGAGCGCCGGCGCCGTTCTCCGCATGAAGACAAGGGACCGGCGAACGCCAAGCTTACCGCGGCGCCCCGATCGCTTTGACGCTCTCGAGGGCGAGGGCGCGGCGCCATTGCGGCCAGGATCCAGGCGAAAACGGCCAAGTCCGGGCGGCGCTGGCGATGATTCTCGTCGCGGCGCGCGAAGACCGGATCAATAGTCCGTGCCGACCGTGTCCCAATGCGTGGTGTAGCTCTTTGAGCATCGTCGTTCACCGGCATGGCCGGGGTGATCATCCGGCCACGGCGGGCAGGATGACGATGGGATTATCGCTGACGGGGGCAATGGTTTCCAGCGTCATGTATCGGGCGCACTGGACGGCCCATTCGTCGTTTTGCTCCATCAGGATGGAGCCGACCAGCCGGATGATCGCGTCGTCGTTTGGGAAGATGCCGACGACGTTGGTTC
>NZ_JBKQOT010000485.1:0-3489 GCF_052145395.1 Roseiarcus sp. | reverse complement strand
ATGCGATCGGCGATCTCGAACACCTCATCGAGCCGATGCGACACATAGATCATGCCGACGCCGCGCGCCTTGAGCGGCCTCAAGGCGTCGAACAGGCGGTGCACCTCATCGGCGGGAAGCGAGGCCGACGGCTCGTCGAGGACGAGGACATCCGCCTGCACGGTCAGAGCGCGCGCGATTGCGACGAGGGATTTTTCCGTCCGCGAGAGGTCGCGGACGCGCAGGGTCGGCGCCAGCGGGCAGTCCACCTGGGCAAGCGCGGACTCGGTGGCCGCCTCGACCGCGCGCCAGTCGATGTAGCCGCGCCTGCGCGGATAGCCGGTCGCCAGCGCAATGTTTTCGGCGATCGTCATCCATTCGACGAGCCCGAGGTCCTGGTGGATGAAGGCGACAGGCTGGTGCTCGCCGAAGCGGGGCGGACGGTGCTTGTAGCGTTCGCCGCGGTACTCGATCGAACCTTCCGTCGGCTCGACGATTCCTCCGAGCGTCTTGATCAGGGTCGATTTGCCTGCGCCGTTCTCGCCGAGCAGCGCCAGGATCTCACCGGCGTGAAGATCGAGCGAGACGCCGCGCAGCGCGAACACGCCTCCGAATCGCTTCACCACGTTCCGAAATCGGATCAGGGGCGGAGTGTTTGCCTGGATCGCCGAGGACATTTCCAAATCCCGAGATGTATCGTTGAGATTATGTTATCGATAACATTCGTGCCTGACAAGGGCCTTTTTCGTCCTTGGTCAAGGACAGGACGAATTGTCGCGGGGCCCGTCAAACTGGCGCATCAGTTCCGCGTTGTCCGCGCCGCCAAGCCCGGCAGCAACCAGGGCGCGGTGGATCTCGGCGACGATCGCGGTGGCGGGCAGCGCCGTCAGCGTCGCCCGCGCCAGAGCCTGAACGCCATCGAGATCCTTGAGCATGTTGTCGAGCCTGCCGGTCGGCGCATAGTCGCGGCGCGCCATCTTTGCCCCGAACTCCTGCAGGATGAGCGAGTCGGCGCGTCCTCCGGCTAGCGCGGCAGGGATCCGCTCGGCGTTTACGCCGGCGCGCTCTGCGAGCGCGACCGCTTCGGCGACCGCCTGAAACTGGATCGCGCACAGCACCTGGTTCACGAGCTTCGTCGCCTGACCCGCTCCGACCGGCCCCATCAGCGTGTAGTTCGCCGTCAGCCGGCTCATCACCGCCCGTGCTCGCTCGAAATCGGCCTCCTCGCCACCGGCCATGACGGTCAGCCGGCCCGACAGGGCGCCGGGCGCACCGCCGGAGAGAGGGCAATCGATCCATCGGCCGCCCGTGGCCTCGTGAAATCGGGCGGCGAGGCCACGGGTCGAATCCGGATCGATCGACGACATGTCGATCAGCAGCGTATCCGCGTCTGCCGCGCTCGCGACGCCCTCCGGCCCGAATATCGCGGACTCGACAATCTTCGCGGAATTGAGGCTGGTGATGACCAAGGGCGTCCTGCGCGCTGCCTCCGCGGCCGAGAGGGCGGCACGCGCCCCTTTCTCCCTGAGCGCGCCCTTCTTGGAGTCGTCGCGGTCGAACACGATCACGGTCGCGCCGGTGTCGAGCAATCGCGTCGCGATCGCGCCACCCATGACGCCGACGCCGACGATGGCGACGGAAGGCGGGAGCGTTTCGACCATGTCAGGGTTCCTCTCTGTGAGCCGGGTCGGCGAGACGCGCGACGAGCAGCGGAATCATTGCGTCGAGTTTCGCGTCGGCGGAGACTTCGATTACCCCGGGCTCGTCCGAAGGCGTCTCGAGCGCGGCGAACTGGCTCTCGACCAGAGACGCCGGCATGTGGTTCTTGCGTCCGCCGACGCGCCTGCGCATCGCCTCCGGATCGGCCGCAAGATAGACGAATGCCAGCGCGGGCCCCGCAGCCGCCCGGAGGCGGTCGCGGTAGGCCCTCTTGAGGGCCGAGCAGGCGAACACGGTCGGTTGCCGCGCATCGAGCCCTTCTGCGAGTTCGGCCCCGATCCGGTCGAGCCACGGCCAGCGGTCCTCGTCGGTCAGCGCCTGGCCCGAACGCATTTTCGCGCGTGCCTCGTCGGTGTGGAGGTCGTCGCCGTCGATGAAGACGCCGCCGAGCGCCGCGGCCAGACCTCTTCCGACCGTCGTCTTGCCGGCGCCCGAGACACCCATCACGACCACCGCGATCCCGTCACAGGCACGCTGTGATTCCCCCGTCGACGTAGAGAATGTGGCCATTGACGAAACTCGAGGCGTTGGATGCCAGGAAAATGGCGGCGCCGATCAGTTCTTCGACGTCACCCCACCGGCCCATCGGCGTGCGCCCGACGAGCCAGGCTGAAAACTTCTCGTCCTCGACCAGGGCCTTGTTGAGTTCGGTCTTGAAATAACCGGGCGCGATGCCGTTGACCCTGAGGCCGTGCTTACCCCAGTCGGTCGCCATGCCCTTGGTCAGCATCTTCACCCCGCCCTTGGAGGCGGTGTAAGGCGCGATGTTTGGACGCGCGAGCTCCGCCTGGACCGAGGCGATGTTGATGATCTGGCCGCGCTTGCGCGCGATCATGCCGCGAGCGACCGCCTTGGAGACGTAGAACACGCTGTCGAGATTGGCGCGCATGAGTTCGCGCCAGGTGTCGTCGGGGAAGTCTTCGAGCGGCGCGCGGCGCTGGATGCCAGCATTGTTGAAGAGGATGTCGATCGGCCCGACCTCGGCCTCGACCCGCTGAACCGCATCCGCGATCTGAGCCGGCTCCGTCACGTCGAAGACCGCCGGCGCGGCGTCGGCGCCTTCGGCGCGCAAAGCGTCGACCGTCGCGTCGACCGTGCTTGGCGTTCGGCCGTTGACGACGACGCGAGCCCCAGCGCCGGCGAGGCCGCGAGCGAGCGCGAGGCCGATGCCGGCGGACGAGCCGGTCACCAGGACGACGGTCCCGGAGAGGCCGAACAGACGATCGATGAGGCCGTTCATGGGACGCTTCCTCGTTGCGCGCCCGTCGATGTTATCGATAACATATCTCGCGTCAAGAGATATTTTTTGGGTCCGCCCCTTGCAACGCCGCTATGTTATCGATAACATCGTGCCTGAGGTCAGGGGACCGTTTGTGATGAAGAGGAAAGGGAGAGGCATGTCCAAGCCCACGGTGCTGATGATCGGCGCCTATCCGGAATGGGACATGCCGTCCCTGGAGCGAGCCTACGACCTCAGGAAATTGTGGCTCGCGGCCGACAAGGAGGCGTTGCTCGCCGAGGCGGGACCCGACGCGCGCGCCATCGCGACCCGCGGGGAACTTGGCGCGTCCGGCACGCTGATCGATCGTTGCCCAAAGCTCGAGATTATCTCCTGCTACGGCGTCGGCGTCGACGCGATCGATCTCGATCGGGCGCAGGCGCGCGGCGTGCGCGTCACCAACACGCCCGACGTCTTAACCGAAGATGTGGCGGATTTTGCCTTCGCGCTGATCCTCGCGCACATGCGTAAGGTGATCGAGGGCGACGCGCATGTCCGGTCAGGCGCGTGGC
>NZ_JBKQOT010000484.1:0-3915 GCF_052145395.1 Roseiarcus sp. | reverse complement strand
ACGTTCATGTTGTCGCCGGCGTAGTTGCCGTAGAGGCAGACGACCCCGCGGCCGCCATTGGCGATCTTGATCGCGTCGTGAAAGCTCTTGGCGGTCGGCGAGGAGAAGATCTCGCCCACCGCCACGGCGTCGAGCATATTCCGGCCGACATAGCCGATGAACGCCGGTTCGTGCCCCGAGCCGCCGCCGGTGATGACGCCGACCTTGCCCTGGACCGGCGCCTGCGCGTACGCCACGACCCTCGGGTTGTCGGCGAGCTTGACGAGATCGCTGTGCGCCTTGACGAAGCCGCGCACAGTGTCGTCGACGACGAGGTCTGGATTATTGATGAAGCGTTGCATGAGCCTTGGCTCCCTTTTTCCTTTTCGATCCGACGCGCGATCGCTCAAACGATTGTGTAACCTCCGTCAACGAGCAGATCCGCTCCGTTGATCATGTCGGCGCCGTTCGACGCCAGAAAAACCGCGGCCGCGGCGATCTCTTCCGGAAGGGCGAAGCGGCCCGACGGGATGCGCGCCTTCAGCGCCTCGCCATTTGGGTTGTCCCAGACTTTCTTCCCGAGTTCGGTCAGAACCACGGTGGGCGAGATCGTGTTGACGCAGATGCGATGTTTGCCCCATTCGGCGGCGAGCACCTTGCTGAGTCCGATGACTCCGAATTTGGAAGCGCAATAGGCGACGTGCTGATCGATCGCGACGGTGCCGGCCTGCGATGCGAGGTTGACGATCTTTCCGCCGCCGCCCGCGGCGATCATCGCCTTGCCGACCGCCTGCGACATGAGAAACGTGCCCTTCAGATTGATGTCGATCGTCTTGTCCCAGTCCTCGAGCGACAGGTCTTCCGCCGGCGCGAGGCGTGCGACGCCCGCGCTGTTGACGAGGATGTCGATCCCGCCGAACGCGGAGAGAACGCCGTCGACCGCCCTTCGCACGGAGGCGGGTTCCGCGACGTCGCAGGCAAACGCCGCCGCGCCGCCGCCGATCGCTTTCGCTTCGGCCTCGGCTGCGGAGGCGTTGAGGTCGACGACGGCGACCCGCGCTCCCTTGGCGGCGAAGGCGTGACAGATCGCGGCGCCGATGCCGGATGCGCCCCCGGTTACCAGCGCGCGTTTCCCCTTCAGGGAAAAATCAAGATCGATTGATAAAGGAGCGTCGGACATCTCTCTGATTCCTTCGGAACTCTTGGACTGCGGCGTACGCGCCCTTTTGTGGGAAGGCGCGTACGCCCTTTCTTCGGCTAGCGCGCCGCTACCTCGGCGCCTCTCACTTCGACCGCTGGGCGAGCAGGGCGTCGACGTTCGCCGACGTCACCGGGGTCCACGGAACGTTGTAAATCTTGTCCTTGCCGCCGTTCCAGGGCATGTCCTTGTATTGCGCCCAGATATCGGACTCTGGCTTGTAGTCGCCCTTCTTGGCGTAGAAGATCGCCAGGTCGAGCGCGCCCTGCGCCTGCGCATGCGCGTCCTGCAAGATCGACGTCATTTCCCCCGCCTTCACTGCGCGCAGCGCGTCGCTGATGCCGTCGATGCCGGCCGTCGGGAAGTTCTTCAGGTCGAGCTTGGCTTCCCTGATCGCCTCGATCGCGCCGAGCGCCATTTCATCGTTCTGACCGATGACGCCGTTGATCTGCCCAGGATGAGCGGTCAGCCAGTTCTCCATCAGCTTCTGCGCTTCGGCGCGCGACCAGTTGGCGGTCTGATCCTCGATCACCTTGACGTTCGGGCACTCGGTCAGCGCCTTCTTGTTGCCCTCGAGGCGGGAAATCTGCGCCGACTGGCCAATTGGGCCTTCGATGACCACGACGTTGCCCTTGCAGCCCATGCGGTCGAGCACCGACTTTCCTTCCAGGTAGCCGGAGACCACGTCGTCCGATCCGACGTAGGAAGTCAGCAGATCCGAATGCACGCGCGTGTTGGAGCCGATGACCGGAATACTCGCGTCATGCGCGGCCTCCACCGGCGTCGCGCCGGCTTCGGCGTCGATCGGCACGAAGATGATCGCGTCGTACTTCTGAGTGATCATCGTGTTGATCTGGTCCTGCTGCGTGAGCGCCGTGTAGTTGCCGTCGAACACGGTCACGTCGACATCGCCTCTCTTGACCGCGGGATGGTCCTTCAGCGCCGCCGACCAAAGCTGCATGTACTCGGCCTTGAGCCCGTAGACCGCGGCGCCGATTTTGATCTTGTCCGCCAGCGCGGGCGAAGCGAGCAGCGCGACTGCCGAAGCCGCCGCCAACAAGAAACCCATCCGTTTCATCTCCGTCTCCTCTTCCTGTCTCCCGCGCCCCGTTGCGACTCACGATTGCGCCGCATCCTTGGAACTCGATTCGCGGAACCTGCGTTCGACACCCTCCGTCCAGGCAATTCCTCTCGATCCCGTCAGGGCTACCCGCCCAGATTCCGCCTCTGATCGAGCATGACCGCGCCGACGATCAGCATGCCTTTCAATACTTGCTGGTAGTAAGATTCGATGCCCATCAGATCGAGGCCGTTGTTCATGACGCCGATGATGAGCGCGCCGATCAGGGCGCCTGTCATGCGCCCCACACCGCCGGAAAGACTGATGCCGCCGATCACGACGGCGGCGATGGCGTCGAGCTCATAGCCGATGCCGGCCTGCGTCAGCGCCGAACCGGTGCGCGCCGCCAGCAGCATGCCGGCGACGCCCGCGAATCCGCCGCTGATGACGTAGACGGCGATTCTGACCCTGACGACGTTGATGCCCGAAGTCTTGGCGGCGCGAGCGTTGCCGCCGACCGCATACACGTAGCGGCCGAACCTCGTTCGGGCGAGCACGAACCACGAGACCAGGAAGATGGCGGCGAAGATGACGACCGGGGCCGGGACGCCGAACACGTTGCCGTTGCCGATCCATCGATACTGGGGCGTCAGCGCCGGAACAGGGCGCCCGCCCGCATAGATGAGCGTCAAGCCGCGGGCCGCCGAGAGCATGCCCAGGGTCGCAACAAACGCGGGAACGTTGAAGCGCGCGACGATGGGTCCGATGATGGCGCCGCTCGCAACGCCGACCAGGACGCCGGCGGTCAAGGCGACGAAGACCGGATAGGGGCCTCCCGCCACCGTCGCCTGCGGGGAGTTCGTGGCGAAGCTCGCCGAAACGATGCCGGCCAGAGCTAGAACCGATCCGACCGAAAGATCAATGCCCCCAGTAATGATGACGAAGGTCATCCCGAAAGCCAGTACACCGTTGATCGACGTCTGGAGCAGGACGTTCGAGATATTGCTCTGCGTGAGGAAATACTTGTTGGCGAAGGACAGCGCGACGACGAGGATGACGAAGGCGAGATAGATGCCGTACTCCCGCGCGATCCCCTTCAGGGTCGCGGAGGCCGTGGCCTGTTGGCTTTTGGCGATGGAAGGGTTGTCCAGCACGGGCGTTCGAATTCCTGCTCGCTTCGCTAAACCGAGAGATGAACGAGTTTCTCGGCGGTCGCTTGCGTTCGATCGAGGGTCTCGACCGACCGTCCGTCGCGCATGACCATGATGCGGTCGGCGATGCCGAGGAGTTCGTCGACCTCTGAAGAGATCATCGCAACCGTGCCGCCGGCCGCTGCGAAGTCGCCGACGATGCGCGAGATCTCGCGCTTCGCGCCGACGTCGACGCCGCGCGTCGGCTCGTCGAGAAGAAGCACGCGCGGGTTGGTCAGAAACCATTTCCCCAGCACGACTTTTTGCTGGTTTCCGCCCGACAGGCTGGCGACGGGATCGACGTCGCGGCCGACGCGGATCTGGAACCGTTCGATCGCCTCGCGGCTCGCCTTCGCCTCGCGGGCGGCGTTGACGACGAAATGAGGGCTGAGGTCCCTCATGGTCGCCATGCTGAGATTGCGGCGAATGCTGTCGTTAAGATAGAGGCCGCTGAGCTTTCGGTCCTCGGTGACCAGGGCGATCCCGTG
>NZ_JBKQOT010000483.1:0-3625 GCF_052145395.1 Roseiarcus sp. | reverse complement strand
GCCAGCTCGGTGTCACTTCGGCTGTGTTCGCGGACTATGGCAGGCGGGATAATACCAGACGAGAACATTCGGCGGAACTGCAAGAACTGCTTGGCCTGCGCATGATGACGCGGACCGATCAACGCGCTGCGTTAGTGGCGTCGATCGATGCTGCTGCTGCGACAGATAATGGCGAGACGATCGCGGCCGCCACCATCGCAGCCTTCAGAAGTCGCAATGTGCTTCTGCCGTCGACCGACAAGCTTGAGCGCATCGGAACGGCAGGGCGCGCCGTCGCCCGTAAGCGAGTTCAAACGACCCTTTTGGAGGGGCTGACGCCGGAGCGGCTTGAAGCATTCGAGCAACTTCTCATGGTCGATCCCGCTATCCGGCAGACCCGTTTCGCCTGGCTGCGGGCCTTACCGGAGGCGCCGAGTGAAAGGAATCTGCTTGGCCTGATCGAACGGCTGATCTTCGTCCGGTCGTTCGGCCTTGATCCGCAGCGTCGCGCGCGCATCCATCCGGATCGCTGGACACAGCTGGTGCGCGAGGGCGCCGTGACGCCGAGCTGGCTGGCCGACGACTTCAACGCCGGACGCCGGCAAGCGCTGATCGCGGCGCAGCTGATCGAGCTGACCAGCAAGCTGACCGATGCCACGATCACCATGTTCTGCCGGCTGATTGCCCTCCTGTTCACCAAATCCAAGGCCCGACAGGACCGGCGGCATCTCGACGCCCGTAAGGAGACGGGTCGGTTGCTGCGCATGTTCGGCGACACGTTACGCGTGCTCGTCGAAGCCAATGAGACCGGCCAGGACACCTTCGAGGTGCTCGACCGCGAGATCGGCTGGCACCGTCTGGTCCGGGCGCGGGCGGATGTCGAAGCGTTGGCCACGACCGCCGAGGCCGATCCGCTGCTCGGCGCCGCCGAGCGCTATTCCTGGGTCCGCCGCTATGCGCCTGCACTGCTCGATGTCTTCACCTTCCGGTCTGCCCGGACACTTGATCCGCTGCTGACGGCGATTGATCTCTTGCGACAGCTCAATCGGGATGATCGTCGCGGGCTGCCGGCCAAGGTGCCGCTCGCCCATCTCATCCAGAAGGTTCGCAAGCTCATCGCCGCCAATGGCAAGCGGGACCGGCGTCTCTGGGAGATCGCCACCCTCGCCGTGCTGCGCGAGCGCCTGCGCTCGGGCGATGTTTGGGTCGAGGGCGGCCGAGCCTTCCGGCCCCTGGAAGCCCAGCTCATGCCAGGCCCGGCCTTCGTCGCGCGCAAGGAGGCTGGTGATCTGCGGCTCGGTGTCCCACGTGGCGCCGACGCCTGGATCGCGGAAAAGGAGCAGGAACTGGACTTCAAGCTGAAGCGGTTGAGCCATCAGGCCCGAACCGGCAAGCTCGCCGGCGTCCGCATGGAAGATGGCGTCCTGATCATCTCCCAGCAACGCACCAAGGTGCCGAAGGCGAAGGTCGATGCAGCGAAATGGCTGATCCTCGACCGAATGCCGCAGATCGACATCACCGACCTCCTGGCCGAGGTCAACACCTGGACCGGCTTTGCTCAATGGTTCACCCATCTGCGCACCGGCGACACGGTCCGGCTCACCCCGGCGCTGCTCGCGGCAATCCTCGGCGACGCGACCAATCTCGGCGCCAAGCGCATGGCCGACGCCTCGGCCGGGCTCAGCGAGCGACAGATCACCTGGGCCAGGCTGTTCCACATCCGGCCCGAAACCTACAAGGCAGCCTTGGCCGCGATCATCAACGCCCATCTGGCGCATCCCTTCGCCAAGCTCTGGGGCAATGGCACGACGTCATCGTCGGACGGCCAGTTCTTCCGCGCCGGTGGCAGGGGCGCTAAGCGCGGCGACGTCAACGCTCACTACAGCGGCGATCCCGGCAGCAAGTTCTATACCTGGGTCTCCGACCAACACGGCCACTTCCACATCCTGCCGATGGGCGCCACCGAGGATGAAGCCGTCTATGTGCTGGACGGGCTGTATGGACATGAGACCCGAATCGAAATCGACGAGCACTACGTCGACACTGGCGGCGCCAGCGATCATGTCTTCAGCCTGTTCACGCTGGGCGGAAAGCGTGTCGCGCCGCGGCTGCGTGACCTCAAGGACTGGCGCCTGCACGCCTTCGAGGACGCGGATTCCTACCCGACCCTTAAGCATCACATCGGCGATCGTATCGATACCGCCGCGATCCGCGAGGGCTGGGACGAGGCACTGCGCATCGGCGTCTCGATCGAGGACCGCATCGTCGTACCCTCAACCGTTCTGAAGAAGCTCGCCGCCCTACCGAAAACGAACGTGCTGTCACGCGCGCTGCGCGAGATTGGCCGGATCGAGCGGACCCTGTTCATGATCGAATGGTATTCAAGCCCAGAACTGCGCGACCGCTGCCGGGCCGGGCTGAACAAGGGCGAGGCCGGCAACAAGTTGACCCGGGCGGTGTTTTTCCACGAGCGCGGCGAAATCCGCGACGGCTCCTTCGAGAGCCAGGCTTTCCGCGCTTCCGGCCTCAACCTGGTGGTCAGCGCCATCGTCTTGTGGAACACCGTCTATCTCTCGCGTGCGGTCGAGAGCTTGCGAGCCGAAGGGCGCGACCTGCCCGATGATGTAATCCGCCATATCTCGCCGCAGATCTGGGAGCACATCAACCTGACCGGCATCTACGACTGGATGCACGAGCCCCAGCCCAAAGGCACCTTCCGACCGCTCCGCGTCGCCAAAGAGAATTTCATGGCCGCCGCCTGACGAAGGCTGGATGGAAAGCACGAGCACCAGCGCCCGAAGGAATGTTGTTCATGGTTCGTCCAACCTAGCGTGAATCTGGGTACAGCTCTTGTCGTTACGCCGTCAGCTCCGGCCGGTTGTCCGAACGCTTGCCGGACTCAACCTCGACGTAGTTGGTGACGAGTTTGGCGTCGGCGCCCTTGCTGGCGATGAACGCTTCGACGGCGGTCTGTTGCGCATCGAGGCCGAGCCCGCTCCGGCCCTGTTTCTCCGTCGAGACGCGATAATAACCAACGTAATTCTGGCACATGGCAAGCCTCTATGCACACATTCCTAACGAAGGTTAGGCGATCATGCAAGGGCAATGCGAGCCAGAGAAAGACAGGCAGCCAAAATAGGCTCTGGCGCGTTAACCCCCGCTGCCGGATGATTGCGTTGGGGGTGGTGATGGTCCGACAGATTGTGATTGAGCTTGAAACGCCCGGCGACTCCCGGTCGATGTTCCGTCTGCGCATTGACGACAACGCTATCGCGGATGATCTGACGGCGGCGCAGGCCCACGTTCTGATCGGGGAGGTGCTCGATCGGATCACGATGCCAAAATCGCCCGAAGGGGCGGCACTGCCCCCGGAGTCAGATGCTGCTACCGCTCATCGACGGTCGAGTTGGCCGCGACGGGTGCAACGGCGCGCGGAGTAGACGACCATGACCACCAAGTCCGACTGGAAGCGCGGCGCTCAAGACTCGTGGCAGGCGTTCGATCTTCTGCGCACCAGATGGCCGAAGGCGTTCCCGGCCAAGTCCCATGAGGTCCGTCCCCTCGTGAACGTAACGGCGGAAATGCAAGAGGCGTTCGGCTGGAGCCCGGCCTATGCCAAGGGCGTCCTGAGCGTGTGGAAGGCCCG
>NZ_JBKQOT010000482.1:0-7224 GCF_052145395.1 Roseiarcus sp. | reverse complement strand
TGGAAAACAGCGCGCCTTCCTGGAACAGGACCCCCCAGCGCTCGCCGACCGCCAGCCGTTCCTGGTGCGACAGGTGGTCGAGGTCGTGACCGAACGCCTCGATCGTCCCGGCTTGCTTGGGAATGAGCCCGAGGATGGTCCGCGTCAGCACCGACTTGCCCGCGCCCGACGCGCCGACGAAGCCGAGCACCTCGCCGCGATAGAGGTCGAGGTCGAGACCATTCATGACCAGCCGGTCGCCGAAACCCACCTTGAGCCCGCGAACGCGGATCACAACCTCGGGCTCGGAGGGGTCCGGCATGGCCGTCGAGGAGGTCTCGGCCGCGGTCAATAGTTCACCGCGGAAAAGAACATTGCGAACAGCCCGTCCATGACGATGACCATGAAGATCGACTTGACGACCGAGGCGGTCACGTTTTGGCCGAGCGACTCGGCCGACCCACGCACGTTCATGCCCTCGACCGCGGCGATAACCCCGATGGTGGCGGCCATGAACGGGGCCTTGATCAGGCCGACAGCGAAGGTTTCGGTGGCGATGGCGCTGTGAAGGCGGGCGATGAACACGACCGGGATCATGCCAGCGTACAACCAGCTCACGATGAGGCCGCCGGCCAGCTCCGCCAGGTCGGCGAGGAAAGTCAGCACCGGCAGGGCGATCACCAGCGCGATCAGCCGCGGCATGATCAGCACCTCCAGCGGGTCGAGCGCCATCACCCGCAAGGCGTCGATCTCCTCGCGCATGCTCATCGAGCCGATTTCGGCGGTGATCGCCGACCCCGTGCGGCCGGCGATCATGATCGCGGTCATCAGCACGGCAAGCTCGCGCAAGCCCAGAACGCCGACCAGATTGACGGCGTAGGGCGACGCGCCGAATTGGCCGAGCTGGAAGATGCCCTGCTGGGTCACGATCGCGCCGACCAGAAAATTGATCAGCATGATGATCGGCACGCTGCGCAGCGAATACATCTCGAGATGGTAGGTCATCGAGGTCCATCGCCAGCGCATTGGATTCAGCAGCAGGCGAAAGGTCAGCGCGACCAGTTCGCCGAAGAAGCTCACGCCTTCGGCGAGGTCGTAGCCGGCGGTATAGACCGATTCGCCGATCGCGCTGAGCAGAGAGACGGTGGTCGGCAAATGGGTCGGCTTCGGCGGCACGATCGGCGTAAAGCCCGCTTCCTTCAGGAGAAGCGCATATTCCGGCCGCGCGCCGCGATACGAGGCGGAAATTCCGGTGTCGGCGAGTTCAACGCGCGCCCGGTCGATCACCCAGGCGCCGGCGGTGTCCATGCGGTCGACGGCCGAGAGGTCGAGGACAGCGGCGGCGGCCTGACGCGCAGGCTCGGTCAGCAACGCGGCCGTCGCCTCGAGCGTCGCGCTGAAGGCGACGGTCCAGTCGCCGCCCAGAGTAAGAACGAGCCCGTCGCCGCCGACCTGACGGGTGACGGAAGGCGCAACGGACACCAGCCGCCTCCGGTTCAACGCGATCTGCCGCCCTTATAACGGAGACCTTGTCGGTGTCGAGGCGGACGCCCTCATCGGACAGCGCAGGCGCCGCTGCGAGACGCGGCGATCAGTATGCAAACAAAGCGGGTACGAATCGGCGACTCCCGCGGACGGACTCCGAATCGCATAAAAGGCGAGTCGAATTTTGGCCGGGCGGACTCCGCGAATCGCCGACGCGCGCCGGAAATAGGCAAGCGACACCGCCACCAATGACGGCGAGACGTCGAGACAGGGTTGCCATGACGTTTCGGCGGCCGCCCCACGCGTGTTCCGCAGCGGGACGCCGGCGAAGGAACGAGGGACAAAGGAGGACGGAATCGGGCGCCGGCGGTCCACGCGCCGCTCGGCCTCGGCAGCAATCCCTTCGGCCGAGCGTGCGCGCATGGCTTCTCCGGATGGTTGACCGGACGTTTCCGGTGAGGTTCGGAGGGCCCGCAGGAATGGGACGGCGAAGAGGAAACGGGCACAAACCACGCCGGAATCGGGGACGCGCCGGGCCGGCGAACCGTGTCCGCGAAAGCAAGCCCAAAGCGGCTTCGCTCGCGATCGTTCAGGCAAAACGGTTAACGGGCCTCGCAGCTGGGTCGGAAGTCGCGATAAGATCCCGGCCATGCGGCCGCTCTTGCATCCTGCCCTGGTCAATGGACGCACGGGCGATCCGGCGCTCTATGTCGAGACGATCTTCGAGCGGGCGACGCTCATGTTCGACCTCGGCGACATTGCCAACCTCACGCCGCGCAAGATCCAGCGTCTCGACCACGTGTTCGTTTCCCACACGCACGTTGATCATTTCGTCGGGTTCGATCGCCTGCTCCGGATTCTGGTCGGCCGGGACAAAACGGTCGGTCTTTACGGTCCGGCCGGCTTTCTCGAGCAGGTCCGGCACAAGCTCGCCGCCTATACCTGGAATCTGGCGGACCGCTACGCGGCCGATCTCGCGTTCGACGTCACCGAGGTCGGCCCGGACATGACGCTCCGCAAGGGCCGGCTCCGGCTCAAGACGAAGTTCGAGATCGAGCCGGCGGGCTCAGCTTCGATGTCTGGCGACGTCCTCCATGCGGGTCAAAACTTCCGGGTTTCGGTCGCGATTCTCGACCATGGCGCGCCGTGCCTCGCATTCGCGGTCCAGGAATCGGCGCATGTCAACGTGTGGAAAACTCGCCTCAGCGAACTCGGATTGCCGGTCGGTCCCTGGCTCCAGACGCTCAAGCGGGCGCTGATCGACAACCGGGCGGACGACTTTCCCATCGCGGCTGGCGCGCGATCGGGACCGGCGACGGTCATGCCGCTCGGCGCGCTAAAGGTCGCCGTGACGGTGACGCCGGGACAGAAGATCGGCTATGTGACGGACGCGGCCGATACGCCGGCGAACCGCCGCGCGATCATCCGGCTGGTCGGCGGCGCCGATATTTTGTTCATCGAGGCGCCTTTCGCCGCGGCCGACGCCGATCTCGCCGCTGACCGGGCGCATCTGACAACGGTCGCCGCCGGAACGATCGCGCGCGAAGCCGGGGTCCGGCGAGTCGAGCCGTTCCATTTCTCGCCCCGCTACCAGGGCGAGGAGGAGCGGCTCCTGAACGAGGTCATGGCGACGTTCTCGGGGGCGTAGGGCCCAGAAGCCTGAAGTGTCTCTTCAGAAGGCGTCGCTCACCACCTCTGGTGAACGTGCGGCTTGATGTCCTCGTCGTAGATCGCCTTCAGCACGGCCATGTCCGCCTCAGACAGCGGCGGGAGATCGGCGGCGAGCGCGTTGGCGCGCGCCTGCGCGGCAGTCTTGGCGCCGGGGATGACGACCGTCACGGCGTCGAACATCAAGATCCAGCGCAAGGCGAACTGAGCCATGGTCGCGTCGCCCTTGATGAGCGGCCGGATGCGGTCGACCGCGGCGAGGCCGACCTCATAGGGGACGCCAGAAAAAGTCTCGCCGACGTCGAAGGCCTCGCCGTGGCGGTTGAACTTGCGATGGTCGCTGTCGGCGAAGGTCGAGTCCGCCTTGAGCTTGCCGGTCAAGAGGCCGCTCGCCAGAGGCACGCGCGTGATCACCGCGACGTCGCGCTCTTTCGCGACCTCGAAGAAGAGGCCGGCCGGCCGCTGGCGGAAGATGTTGAAGATGATCTGGACGCTGACGACGCCCGGATATTCGATCGCCTTCAGCGCCTCTTCGATCCGCTCGACGCTGACGCCGTAGTCGCGGATTTTTCCCTCCTTCTTGATCTGGTCGAGCGCGTCGAACGCCGCGGGGTGGTAATAAAGGTCGGTCGGCGGGCAGTGAAGCTGGACGAGGTCGAGCGTCTCGACCTCGAGGTTCTTCAGGCTCCGGTCGATCCAGCCGCTCAGGTTTTGGTAGGTGTAGCCGGCGACCGTCTGCTGCGGCAGGCGGCGGCCGGCCTTGGTGGCGACGAAGACGCCGGCGCGACCGCGCTCGTTGAGCACCTTGGCGACGATCCGCTCCGAGCGCCCGTCGCCATAGACGTCGGCGGTGTCGATAAAAGTGACGCCGGCGTCGAGCGCTGCGTTCAGCGCCGCGACCGCGTCGCTCTCCTCGACCTCGCCCCAGCTCCCGCCGATCGCCCAGGCGCCGAAGCCGATCTCGCCGACGCTGCGCCCGGTCCGTCCAAATTTGCGTGTCTGCATCACGGCTTCACCCATTGTCCGTTGGCCTTGGCCGATTTGACCGCCGCTTCGACGAAGGCGAGGCCCTTGACGCCGTCCTCGATGGTCGGGAACTCGACGCCTTCGGGCGGCTTCGCGCCGCTGCGCGCGGCTTTGATGGCCGCGGCGATCTCGGAATAGACGTTGGCGAAGCCTTCGAGATAGCCTTCCGGATGGCCCGGCGGGACGCGGGTCACCCGGCCCGCCGCCGCGCCCGATTCCGGACCGCCGCGGGTAATAATCCGGGTCGGTTCGTTGAGCGGCGACCAGAAGAGCTGGTTCGGATTCTCCTGCCGCCACGCGAGGCCGCCCTGGGTCCCGTAGACGCGCAGCATCAGCCCGTTCTCGTTGCCGGGCGCTACCTGGCTCGCCCACAGGGCCCCGCGCGCGCCATTGGCGTAGCGCATGAGGATCTGCACGTTGTCATCGAGCGCCCGGCCCTCGCCAAAGGCGGTGAGATCGGCCGCGAGTTCGGCGAGGTCGAGGCCGGTCACATAGTCGGCGAGGTTGAAGGCGTGGGTGCCGATGTCGCCGAGCGCCCCGCCAGCGCCCGAACGTTTCGGATCGGTGCGCCACTCGGCCTGCTTGTTGCCGCTCTTCTCGGTCGGCCCGGTCAACCAGTCCTGGGCATACTCGACCTGCACGAGCCGGAGAACGCCGAGATCGCCCTCGCGGACCATCTCGCGCATGCAGCGGATCAGCGGATAGCCGGTGTAGTTGTGGGTGAGGGCGAAGATGCGGCCCGACTTCTCGACCGCCGCCTGCATTGTCTTGGCCTCGGCGAGCGAAACGGTCAGCGGCTTGTCGCAGATAACGTGGATGCCCGCTTCGAGAAAGGCGATGGCTGGTCCGGCGTGCATGTGGTTCGGGGTGACGATCGAAACCGCCTCGATCCCGTCGGGGCGCCCAGCCTCCGCCTTCGCCATGCTGGCGTAGTCGTCGTAGACGCGGTCGGGGGCGAGGCCGAGCGCTTCGCCCGATCGTCGCGCCTTTTCCGGGGTCGACGACAGCGCGCCGGCGACGAGTTCGTACTCATCGTCGATGCGCGAGGCGATGCGGTGGACGGCGCCGATGAACGCGCCCTCCCCGCCGCCCACCATGCCGAGCCGGATGCGTCCGCCAGCCTTGGCGTCGCTGCGTCCTTCGATCGCCATTATCGTTTCTCCTCAGTCGTTTCTCGTCAGTCGAGGCCGAGCGCGCGATTGATCTGTTTCTTGTCGATTGCGCTGCGGGCGAAATCGTCGAACGCCTTGTCGGTGACGCGGATGATGTGATGCTGGATGAATTCGGCGCCTTCGCGCGCGCCGTCCTCGGGGTGCTTCAGGCAGCATTCCCACTCCAGCACCGCCCAGGACGAATAGCCGTACTGCGCCAACTTGGAGAAGATGCCGGAGAAGTCGACCTGGCCGTCGCCGAGCGAACGGAAGCGGCCGGCCCGCTCAATCCACGGCGCATAACCCGAATAAACGCCTTGCCGGCCGGTCGGATTGAACTCGCCGTCCTTGACGTGAAACGCCTTGATCCGCTCGTGATAGATGTCGATGAACTCGAGGTAATCGAGCTGCTGCAGGACAAAGTGCGACGGATCGTAGTTGATCGCGCAACGCTTGTGGCCGCCGACCGCGTCGAGGAACCGCTCGAAGGTCGCGCCGTCGAACAGGTCCTCGCCCGGATGGAGTTCGTAGGCGACGTCGCAGCCCGCCTCGTCGAACGCGTCGAGGATCGGCTTCCACCGCTTCGCCAGTTCTTCGAACGCTGTCTCGATCAGGCCCGCCGGGCGCTGCGGCCAGGGGTAGAGGAACGGCCAGGCGAGCGCGCCGGAGAACGTCGGATGCGCCGAGAGCCCGAGGCGTTTCGAAGCCTTCGCGCACTTCAACATATGCTCGACCGCCCATTTCTGTCGCACGGCCGGGTTGCCTCGAACCTCCTTGGGCGCAAAACCATCAAAGGCCTCATCATAGGCCGGGTTCACCGCGACGAGCTGGGCCGGGACATGACTGGCGAGTTCAGTGATCGCCAGGCCATGGGCTTTCGCCGTACCAGCCAATTCATCGCAATAAGTCTGAGACTCCGCAGCCTTGCCGATGTCGATCAGGCTATCGACCCAGGTCGGAATCTGAACGCCTTTGTAACCGAGCGAAGCCGCCCACCCGCACATGCCCTCAAACGAATTGAACGGCGGCGCGTCCCCGGCAAACTGGTTCAGGAATATCGCCGGACCTTTGACCATACCAGTCATGATTGAAACCTCCATGCGCTCAAAGCCTTGAGCGCGCCTCGGGGCATTGGATGGGGAGCGGAACAGTCGCGCTCCCTTCGTCTTGGCCGTCGTCCTAAAGCGTGATGAATCCAGATCGAATCGCGCCGAAAGCCCTCATCCGTCCGCTTGCGCGGCCACCTTCCCCCCAGGGGGGAAGGGGACGCCCCTCTCCTACGGGAGAGGGAAGCCGCGAAGCGGCAAGGTCAGGGCAAGACGGCGCGGTCCGGCTCAAGTCGCCTCAGAACGGCGAGTCCTTGAAGTAGAAGTCCTTCGCGTTCTCCTTGGTGATCAGCGAGGCCTTGAGGATGTAGTCGCCCCGGACGGGTATCCCGTCCTCGAGGCCGAGCGCGGTCACGTCCATCGCGACCGCGACCATGGTCGGCGAATAGAGCACATCGACCGGCATCATCGGGTCGCCGTCCATGACGCGCTTGACCATGTCCTTGCTGCCGGCGCCGGCGACGACGAACTTGATATCGGTGCGCTTAGCCTGCGCGATCGCCTCGAACACGCCGACCGCCATATCGTCGTCCTGGACCCAGGCCGCGTCGATCTTGGGATGCTTGGTCAAAAAGTCCTGCATGACCTTGAACGCGTCGTCGCGGCTCCAGTTGCCGAACTGGCTGTCGATGACGTTGATCTTGGTTCCCTTGATGCCGTTGTTGAAGGCGTCGACGCGCATCTTGTCGATCGGGATCGGCAGGCCACGGATCACAACGATGTCGCCGCCGTTCGGCATGGCCTTCTTGAAGAATTGGGCCGCCGACGCGCCCAGACCCGGATTGTCGCCGCCGACGTAGAGGTCGTAG
>NZ_JBKQOT010000481.1:0-18405 GCF_052145395.1 Roseiarcus sp. | reverse complement strand
GTTGGGCGTGCGCCACAGAATGGCGCGCATGGCGGTGCAAGACAGGGCTGGGCAAGGGCCCGGTAAAATGGAAAAGACAAAATGCCAACAGAGAAGGCGCAAAACCTCCAGGACACGTTTCTCAATCATGTCCGCAAGTCGAAAACTTCAGTGACGATTTTTCTGGTCAACGGGGTGAAGTTGCAGGGGTTCGTCACCTGGTTCGACAACTTCTGCGTCCTGTTGCGGCGGGACGGCCATTCCCAGCTCGTTTACAAGCACGCGATCTCCACCATCATGCCCGCCAGCCCGATCACCATGTTCGAGGCGGTGGAGGAGGGATCCGACGCCCACTGAGCTGACCGCCGCGGAATCCCGCAGCGCCCTCGACAATCGCGAGCGCGCCGTCGCCTCGGGGACGCGGACGCACGTCGTTTGCCCGTATCTGTCACGCGCCCCTGCCGGCGAATCGGCGGCGCTGAGAAGCCCCGACGCGCGCCGCGAGGAGGCGGTCGGGCTCGCGCGCGCCATCGTCCTCGACGTCGTCGGCGCCGAAACCGTGTCGCTCGCCGCCATCCGGCCGGCGACCTATCTCGGCAAGGGCAAGGTCGAATCGATCGCCGCGGAAACGAAGGCCGACTCGATCGACCTCGTCGTGATGGACTGCGCGCTCTCTCCCGTGCAGCAGCGCAATCTCGAACGGGCGTTCGGCTGCAAGGTGATCGACCGCACCGGGCTCATTCTGGAAATCTTCGGCCGGCGCGCCCGCACCGCCGAGGGCGCGCTGCAGGTCGAACTCGCCCATCTCGCCTACCAGAAGTCGCGGCTCGTGCGCTCGTGGACCCACCTCGAGCGCCAGCGCGGCGGCTTCGGCTTCCTCGGCGGACCGGGCGAAACCCAGATCGAGACCGACCGGCGGCTCATCTCGGAGCGCATGGTGCGGATCGAGCGCGAACTCGACAGCATCAAGCGCACCCGCGCGCTTCACCGGGCGAGCCGGGCCGACGTGCCCTATCCGATCGTCGCGCTGGTCGGCTACACCAACGCCGGCAAGTCGACCCTGTTCAACCGCCTGACGCGCGCCGAGGTGATGGCGGCCGACATGCTGTTCGCCACCCTCGATCCGACCATGCGGCTGATCAAGCTGCCGCACGGCGGCTCCGCGATCTTGTCCGACACGGTCGGCTTCATCTCCGACCTGCCGACCATGCTGATCTCGGCGTTCCGGGCGACGCTGGAAGAGGTCCGTGCGGCCGACGCGATCGTGCATGTGCGCGACATTTCTCATGCCGACAGCGAGGCGCAGAGCCAGGACGTCGAAACGATCCTCACCGAGCTTGGCGTCGCCGACCGCGCCGACCGCGTGATCGAGGTGCTAAACAAGCTCGACCGGCTCGACGCGGAGGCGCGCGCCGGACTGGCCGAGACGCAGGCCACGCGAAACGCCACCCCGCTCGCCGTCTCGGCGCTGACCGGCGAGGGGATCGACCGGCTCATCGCCGCCATCGAGGAGCGCCTGGCGCGCGGCCGCTCGCTGATCGAGCTGACGCTGGATCCCGCCGACGGGCAGGGCCTGCACTGGCTCTACGAGCACGCCGAAGTGATGAGCCGCTCGGACGAGCACGACGGCCTGCGCCTCACCGTCCGCGTCGCGCCCGACCAGGTCGAGCGGGTGAAGCGGCGGTTCGCGGAGACGGCGGGCAGGGCGGGCTGACGGGGGATGACGTCCACCAATCCGGCGGCGCGCCATGACGGCTTGGCCTGCAGCCGCGGGGCGGAAGCCCGCAACCATTACCAATCCCGAATCGAGCCATTCCAAGGGGTTGCGGCGGATTTTCCGGGCGTCGGCGCCTCCCCGGCCGTGGCCGGCGCTCCTGTCGGGCAGGGTCGCTGACCCCGCCGCGGCGCGGTCAACGATCGCGCCCTACAATGCGCTTCGCGCGGATCGGAGAGCCTCAACGACGCGCTGGCCGATGCTCGCGCAATTCTGGCAGTGACTCCATCATATCAAGGACATAAGCGCACAAACCTGTCACAAATTCATCTGAGCGCGTGGCATAGAACACAATAAATACGTTCAACACGCCTTGCAGCGGCCGCACCGCCCGCTCAATGCAGCCAAATCTCAAACAGGAGAATTAAACATATCATACTTTCTCTTTTTCGGAAAATATTTCACCCGCCGCTCCGGTTAACAAATCGAGACAGAGTTAACCTCCAGCCGTCCTTCGCAGGGTCCTGCGGGGGGGGCGCCGTCGCCGACCAGACGCAGAGGCAATCGCCGAGAGCGACCGGAGGCGGCCACGGTGGCATAAGGGTTGCGAGACGCACAACCGAAATTGCGCCTTTCTTCCAATGTTGTGCTAGTCTCCAGAGTCTTTTGTGCAATGACCTTATGAATCGTGTCCCAGGGCGCCCGATAGGGGGCCTTGCCATTCTCGACGATCGTTGGAATTTTGAGCGCGTCAGCGCCGGAGAGCCGGGCCTTGGAAGCAGAGCGCCGTCAGGTTGTCGTTCTCTTCGCGGACATGGTCGGCTTCACAACGTTTTCTGAGCGCTTCGGCGAAGAGGCTGCGTTCGGCCTGATCCAAAGACTGTCGCGCGTGGTCGAAGCGGTGGTTCAGGCCGAGGGCGCCCGGATCAAGGACATCGCCGGCGATGGGGTGATGGTGGTGTTCGGCGTGCCGGTCGCGCAGGAGGACGCGCCGCTCCGGGCGTGCCGGGCGGCTCTCGCCATCCTCGAGAACCTCGAGGGCGAATGGGCCGAGATCGAGCAGAAATTCGGTTTTCGCGGCGACGTGCGGATCGGGATCAACGCGGGGCCGGCTGTGTTCGGCCATTTGCAGGCGGGCGGCGCGGCCGGTCTCGCGGTCCTCGGCGACACGGTGAACCTCGCCTCCCGCGTGCAGGGGCTGGCGGCGCCCGGAACGGTCCTTCTCAGCGAGCACGCGGCTCGTCTCGTCGAGGGATTGGTCGAGGTCGAGTTTGTCGGAGACCATCCGATCAAGGGGCGCAGCGCAACCGAAAAGGTCTATCGGCTCAAGGCCGTTCGGAGCGACGCATCGCGATTCGACGCCTCGCGCACTCATGGGCTGACGACGTTTGTCGGACGCGAACGAGAACTCGGCGGACTCGAAAAAGCCCTTCGCGAAATCGGCGGCGGCGTTCGCGCGTTTGACATCGCCGGCGAGCCCGGCATCGGGAAGTCGCGGCTGCTGCATGAATTCCGTGAGCGCGCGGACAAATATCGGGCGCTCGTCTTGACCGGGGGGTGTACGTCCGAGGGCCGCGAGACGGCCTTCCGCGCCTTCATCGACGTCGCGCGCGGCCTGTTGCGCATCGCGCGCGGCGACAATCGCGCGACGATCGAGAATAAGGTCGACGAAGGCCTGCGGGCGCTCAGTCTCCGGACGGACGAAAACTGCGGGCTTCTCCTCAACCTCTTTGGCCACGAGCCCTCAAATAGCGCCCTGGCGGGGCTGGACGGAGTTTTGATCGGACTCCGAACCCGCGAGGTCTTGCGCAGGATCATTCACGCGCGCGCGAGACTCGCGCCGCTCGTCCTCGCCATCGAAGACACCCACTGGATCGACAGCGCCTCGGAGCAATTGCTCGCGAGCGTCATCGCGACCGAGACCTCGGTCCCGCTGCTGCTGCTTTTGACGCGACGGCCGATCTATTCGCCGCCGTGGCTCGGCAAGGCCCGGGTGGTCGAGATCGCGCTGGATCCGCTTTCGGATCGCGAGACCTCCCGGATTGCTCAGGCGAGGCTCGGGGTCGAGCGCCTTCCTGACGCCCTCTACGCGCTGATTGCGGAAAAGGCCGAAGGAAACGCCCTGTTCGCCGAGGAAATCGTGGCGTTTCTCATGGAGAGGCGCATCGTCTCCTTCCGCGGGAACGTGGTCGAGTTCGACGCCGAGGCGGTCGGCGTGGCGCTGCCTCAGAGCGTTCAATCGATTCTCGCCGCGCGCGTCGATCAGTTGCCGCAGGAGGCGCGCCGTCTCCTCCAGACCGCCGCGGTGATCGGGCGCAGGTTCGACCCGCATGTCGTGCTCGCCCTGACCGACGGCGGCGATCGTCTCGACGCCTATTTCGCCGACCTCGAGGCGCAGGATTTCATTCATCGCGACGAGGCCTCGGGCGTCTACGTCTTCAAGCACATCCTCCTGCGCGACGCGATCTATGACGGGCTGCTCAGCGCGCAGCGGGTCGCATTGCACCGGAAAGTCGCCGAAGAGCTCGAGCGGCGGAGCAGCAATTCGCTGCTCGAGCGGGCCGAGTCGTTGGCGCAGCACTTCGCCGCCGCCGAGGATGCGCCGAAGGCGTTCCGTTACCTCGTCATGGCCGCGCGCAAGAGCCTGAATGTCTATGCGATCCCGGAAGCGGAAAGCGGCTTCCGGAAGGCGTTGACGATTCTGGAGAGCGGCCTCGCCAGCGTCGCCCCGCGCGAGGGCGCGTCCATCGTCGTCGGCCTGCTCGAGACGATGATGCTGAAGAGCGACTATCGGGAAGCCGGACGAATCGCCGAGACCTACATGCCGGTCGTGAAAGCGGCGGGCGAAACGCCTGAGCTCGTCGTCGCCTATTACTATCAGACGCTTTCTCTCGTGCAGCGCTATGAACTTCGCGCCGGCCTTGAGCTGATGACGGACGCCCTCGCTGTCGCCGAAAAAATCGGCGACCCGCGGGCGCTCGCATTCGCACAGGCCGGGTTGCTGCATTGCCGGACGCGCCTCGGGCTCGACACGCGTGAGGAGGCCGAACGACGCCGGAAGGACGTCATGGAGAGCTGCCTCAGCCTCAACGACAACTTTTTACGGAATTCCGCCTATTTCTTCGTGGTCTGGGATTGCCTCTATCGTGGGCTCCTCAAGGAGGCGCGGGCGTTGGCGATCCAGCAGATCGCCTCGGGCGAGGCCACCGGCGACCCGCGCGCGATCAGCTTCGCCAACTGGATTCTCGGCTGGATCAACGTTGTCGCGGACTCTCCCGGCGAAGCGATCGCCTATGCCGACGAATGTCTGCGCCTCGCCGTCGCCCCGCTCGACCGGCTCCAGGGCGAGAACATCAAGACGGTCGCCGCCATCCTGTCGGGCCGCGGGCGCGAAGCGCTGCCGCGGATCGAAGCGCTCAACCTCGAGTTTGAGCGGCTGGGAACGCTTTACAATATTCTCGACGGTCCGCGCGGCGTCGCGCTAATCGAGACCGGGCGCATTTCCGAAGGTGTGCGCGTCATCAAGCAGTCGATCGCTGCGCGCGAGGCGGCCGGCGACCGGACGGCCGCCGGATTTTTCCGCCTTCTGCTCGCGGAAATCTACATCCGGATCCTGAACGGAGGCCAGCGGCCTCCACTTGGGGTCATCCTCCGAAACCTGCCGACCCTCGTGGCGGCGCGGCTGCGGGGCGCCCGCCGGGCGAGCGCGCTCATCGAGGCGACCGCCTCGCATCCGCAATTTGACGCCGAGGGCGTGGCCTTCGCCAGAATCGACTTCAACCGCGGTCAGCTCTGGCGGCTGCGCCGGCGGCCAGCTAAGGCGCGCGCCTGTTTCGAGCGCGCCTGTCGCGCCGCCGAGGCGCAGGGGCTCGATGCGCTCAGGCGCCGCAGCGAAGAGGCGCTGGCCCTGCTCGCCTGAGGAATTGAGGACCTTAGAAAATTCGCATCGCGGCTGGGAAAGTCCATTGCGGGTCCGTTCGGCGGATGCTAGCTTTTCAATGTTCAAGGTTTTGTTTTTCCAAGTCTATTGTTCAGACTATTGGGAAGATGGTCTCGCGCTGGGTACGACGCGAATGCCGATCTTTGACGTCATCATTGCCAAGGAGGCCGTCTGGCCGGTCGAGGCGCCTTGGCCGTTGCGGCGCGCAAGCCTTCTGCTTGCACGTTTTCGCGCCTGCTTTCCGACGATCTCCTACGACATCTACTGGGAAACGCGCCTGATGAACGCCCAGGCGTACATCGGCGAGAAGGGCCGCTCGGTCCGCCTCTACGGCGGCCTCGGCCGCCACCGTGAGGTCGGTGTCGAGGGCATCGCCTTTGCGCTCGCGCACGAGACTGGCCACCATCTCGGCGGCCCGCCGCACCACGAGTTCTACACGACCATCAGCAGCGAAGAGCGCGCCAACGAATGGGCCGAAGAGACTGGCTTGCCGGTCGTGTTCGGAGACGAGGTCGCGCGCCGCTATGTCCGCCGCGGCCTGGCGCAATTGGCCGCAGTCTGGAAGAAATATCGCGAACGTTACGAGACCATGCGGGAAGTTGAACAAGCCCGCGGGTAAGCGCTACATATAAAGGCAGGAGGGCGCGATGGGTATGTTGTTTAATACACCTGATACAATTGAAATGTGTAGGCTGGCCCACGCAGCGTTTGCTGCGCATTGGGCAACTTTCCAAGGGGCGCCAAGAACCTATGAGCCGATTTTTCGAGCTTTGGGTACCGGCGGCGTCAGTTCATATACCACTCTTAGTGGTAGACCATTACTTCTTACTCATCCAACAAAAAACTCCAGATGGCAAACCTGGTTGGGTCTCTTGGACACTGCCGGGGTATCACAAACTATTTGAGGACATATAGCGGATGCGATCCACAACAATGCGCGATACTCTGGTGTTGAATTCCACCTTCTTCCAGATGCCAATATAACGGCAAGCCAGTTTGATTTACCAGATCAAGATCCAACTAGAGTTCCTGGTACGACATACACGAGTGTCATATTAATAAAAACAGTTACTTGGGATAACGTCCATCCGTAGTCGTATCGTATGTGGAGGCCGAACTCTTAGCGCCTATAAGTAGTGGCGTCGTGCAGCGACTCGACGCAGTTCGTGGCGCGGCGCAACGTGTATGACCACAAACAGATAGGGCATCTAAAAAGAGCGGTATCCCCCGGGCAGGCGATGGTCGATCCTCCTTTGGATGTGGTGAGGTCGATCAAATCAAATCCTAAGCTCGGTCTCGGCTACCGCTCCGTACTGCGAGATATGGCTCAAGAGCCTCACGCCTTGCGCTTCCGCGCGACGCGCTTCCCCTTGGCGGGGGCGCGCGCTGCGCCCTTGCTCTTCGGCTTCGCCTTGGCGGGCGAGGCAAATTCGGCGGCCAGCGCCTCCACCCGCGCCTCGATGTCGGCCCCCGAGGTTTTTAGACGCTCGCCGATGCGGAACGCCTCCTGGTCCGACAGCACCCGCGGCCGTCCGACCGTGAGCGCAATCGCAGTGAGCCGGGCGAGAATCTCGAGTTCGAAGGCGCGAGCGAGGGCGGCGTGCAGCGTGCCGCCGGTCGTGAGCGCGCCGTAATTGCCGAGCAGCGCGGCATGGCCGGCCCCGAGCGCCTCGAGCGCCAGCTCGGCCAGGTCCTTCGAGCCCATCGGCGCGTATTTGGCGCATTTGATCTCGGCCGCGCCGAAGAGCGCGATCATCGGATGGGCGGCCGGGATCGCCTTGTGCGCCATCGCGAGCGCGGTAGCGTAGGGCGACTGGAATCGCACGACGGCGCCGACGTCCGGACGGGCGCGCGCGATGTCGAGATGAATCCGCCATTCGCTGGCGGGCTTCGACGGTCCCTTCCAGGCCCCGTATTCGCCGGCGAGCGGCATCAGCGCCAGCATCGACGGGCGAAGGGCGCGATAGGGCGCGCCGCTCGGCGTGATCAGGATCGTGTCCGCAAAGCGGGTCGAAATGTCGCCGCTCGACGCGCCGCCGAACCCGGCGTCGGCGATCCGTCCCGCCGTGACGACGATCGCCTCCCGCAGCGCTTTCTCCGTTGTCGCCATGCCCCTCGCCTCGTCCGCCATTGCGCCGACTTACGCGCCCGCGACCGGGTTTGACAAGGAGAATGGACCTTTGTGGTCGATCGGAGGGTGCGCGTCTCGCGCTCCGTGGGCGGCGATACGCCGCCGCTCCGATAGAGCGGGAACCAATCGCGCCTCTGCTTGAGGTGAGATAAATTGCCCGGACAGGCGGTCCCGGGATTCTGCCCGGGGGCCGAACATCGAGGACGCCGTGCCGCACGTTTCAGCAAACCTGTTCGACCTCATTGTCGCGCGCGCGGGCGAGCCCCGCCAGATGGCGCTCGAGACATCCGACCCGACGGCCCTGACCTACGCCGCCTTGTTCGAGCGGTCGGCGCGGGCTGCGAACGCGCTCGTGAGCCTCGGCGTCGAGCCCGGCGATCGCGTCGCCGCCCAGGTCGACAAGTCGACCGACGTGATCGTGCTGGCGCTCGCGTGCCTGCGCGCCGGCGCGGCGTTGCTGCCGCTCAACACCGCCTACACGCTCGCCGAACTCGAGTATTACTTGAGCGACGCCCAGCCGGCGCTCACCGTTTGCCGGCCCGCGTCGCTCGCCGCCGTGCGGACGCTGACCCATCGGCTCGGCCTCGCGGCGGCCGAGAGCCTCGGCGTCGCCCATGATGGGACCTTCGCCGAGCGGATCGCGGCAGAGCCTCCGGAATTCGAGACGGTTCCGCGCGCCGCCGACGACCTTGCGGCGATCCTCTACACCTCTGGGACAACGGGCCGCTCCAAGGGGGCGATGCTGACGCATGAGAATCTGTCGTCGAATGCGCTGACGCTGGTCGACTTTTGGCGGTTCGGCGCCGCGGACCGGCTGATCCACGCGCTGCCCGTCTTCCATACCCACGGGCTCTTCGTCGCGATCAACGTGGCGCTTCTCGCCGGCGCCACGATGATCTACCAGAACCGATTCGACCCGGACGCCGTGATCGCCGCCATGCATGGCGCAACGTCGCTGATGGGCGTGCCGACCTTCTACACGCGGCTCCTCGATCATCCGGGCCTGACGCGGGAGGCCTGCGCGGGCATGCGGCTCTTCATCTCCGGTTCGGCGCCGCTGCTCGCCGAGACGCACGCGGCGTGGCGCGAGCGGACCGGCTTCGCTATCCTCGAGCGCTACGGGATGACCGAGACCAACATGATCACGTCGAACCCCTATGACGGGGAGCGCCGGGCGGGGACGGTCGGCTTTCCGCTTCCCGGCGTCAGCGTCCGGATTTCTGAGGCGGAGACCGGCGCGCCTGTCCCCGCCGGCGAGATCGGCGTCATCGAGGTCAAGGGGCCGAACGTCTTTCGCGGCTACTGGCGCATGCCGGAGAAGACGGCGCAGGAATTCCGCCCCGACGGCTTCTTAATCACCGGAGACCTGGGGCGGATCGACGCCGACGGCTACATTCACATCGTCGGCCGCGCCAAGGACCTCGTCATCTCCGGCGGGTTCAACGTCTACCCCAAGGAAGTGGAGGGCGAGATCGACGCGATCGACGGGGTGCTGGAGAGCGCGGTGATCGGCCTTGCCCATCCCGACTTCGGCGAGGGGGTGACGGCGGTGGTGGTCACGCGTCCCGGCGCGACGGTGACCGAGGCGGCCGTGCTTTCCGCGCTCGACGGCCGGCTGGCGAAATTCAAGGCGCCGAAGCGGGTGTTCTTCGTCGACGCGCTGCCGCGCAACAGCATGGGCAAGGTGCAGAAGGCGCTTTTGCGCGAGACCTACAAGGATACGTACCGCTGACGGGACCGGCAGGGGCGCTGCGAGCTTGAGAGCAAGATAACGCAAGCTCGCGCCGGCGTAGCCTCACCCGGCGGCCTGCGGCCGCTTCCCTCTCCCTGTGGGAGAGGGGCGGGCGGGCGCCGCCGATCCCTTCCCCCTCCGAGGGAAGGTGGCCAAAGGGCCGGATGAGGGCGCCGCGCGATTCGATCCCCATTTGTTTCGCTAAAAGAGCTTCAGCCGAGCCGGCCGGAGGCATGGGCGAGCAGCGTGTAGACCTTTCCGGTGTTCGACAGCAGATAGGCGCGCCACTGCGACCCGTCGCGGTCGTTCTGTTCGACCTTCGCCAGCAGGCGCTCGAACTCCTGCACGTAGCGCGTGACCGTCTCGCGGAACTGCGGTTCGGTCTTGTAGCGGCGCTGGATTTCGTCGAACGCCTGCTGTCCGGCCTCGGTGTAGAGCCGGCGTGAGACGGCGGAGGGGTCGCCGCGACGCCAGCGATCCCAGGTTTCGGCTGCAGCGGCGCTATCGACGAGGCTGGCGATGCTCTGCGTCAGGGCTTCGAGTGACTCGGGCGCTTGCGGCGCCGGGGTGTTGGGCTCCTCGCGCGACGCTGCGGCGAGCAGATTCGACAGCCAACCGGACTGCGATCTGTCGGTCGACGGGGTCGGCGGCAGGGGATGCGGCGCCGGCTGCACGGGATGCGGCGCCGACTGCACAGGATGCGGCGCCGGCCACGACGGGCTGGTGTCGAAACGGAAGGCGGGCTTTTCGGAACCGGCGACCGGTTCGGGCGGCAGGATCACCGGCTCGACCACAGGCGGCGGCGCAGGTTCCGCGGCCTTCGCCACGACGGTCGTGCGCGGCGCGGGCGCTTCGGTCCGGCGCGGCGCCTCGGCGGCGCGCGCGACCGGCTGGTGGACGCGCGCCCGCGCAGCCGCAGCCGCAACCGCTTGCGCCGGCTCGGCGACGTCGAAGTCGACGCCCGACTCGGAGACAAGCGCCGCAAGCTCCTTCAGCGCGCGGATCTGGTCCGAGACGACGCGACGCATCGCCTCCGCCGTCTCGCTCGTCTCCTTCGGGAGCTCGAGCACCCCGCGCTTGAGCTCCTGCCGGGTCGAATCGAGCTCGCGCTGGACCTGGCTCGCCATCTCCTTCACCTCCGCCACCGATTGGCGGAACCGTTCGGCCGACTGATCGAGCGCGGACGAAAGATGGGCGTTGGTCTGGTCGATGGCCGCCTGGAGGCTCTGCGCGGTCTTCTCGCGCTCCTTGGCGGCCTGGTCGCGGATCGACTCGAACTGTCCGGCGACCGCGACCGAAGCGCCTCGCGTCGCGGAACTCAGCGTCGCGCCGATCTCCTGCGCGCGCGCCTGCGCCCGGCCGAAACTCTCCTCGACGTTCGACGCGAAGCGTTCCAGAACCGCGTCGAACGCGGCGCTGCGCTGCGACAGGTCGCCGATCAGCCCTTGCAGGCTCTGCTGCCGATGCTCGAGCGCATGGTCGATCGAGTGCTGTTGAGCCGACAGCTCCTGCGCCGCTTGGGACAGCGCTTCGGCTTGCTCGGACAACTGATGCGCGAGAGCGCTGGCGTCGGCCTGGGTGGTCGTGCTGAGGCGGCCGAGCGTCGCGACCTGGGAGGCGATGCCTCCCAACGCGCGCTGGAACTCCTCGACCCGGGCCGCCAGTCCACTCTGGACTCCGGAGAGGCGCTCTGCGGCGCCGGCCACGGTCTCGTCGATGGCCGAACTCGTCTTGCCGAGATTGTCGATCACCAATCTCAGCTCATTACGCAGCCTGTCGCCCGCGCCTGCAAGCGCGCCGACCGACCGATCCGCGCTCAGCGCGACGGAGTCGGTCAGCGAGGCGCTCGACGCTTCGACCTGTTCGGTCATCCGCTTCAAGAGCCCCTCGATCGTCTCGCTCGATCGCTGCGCGGCCTCTTCGGCGGCGCTGCGGAGGGTCTCGCTCGAATTGAGAACCTCGGCCCGCACTTGCCCGGCAAGCGCGCTGAGCGCGCGCACCGGGTCGGCGGCCGCGCCGTTCACCGCCGTGATCAAGTCGTCCGTGCGACGCGTCAGGAGCGCCGCCAGCCCAGCCATCTGCTGGTCGAGTGCGAGGATCGCGCGATCCCCGGCTTCGGCGATCTGGCCGGACACGTCCTGGCCGCGATCGCCGAGCGCCGAGAGGACCCGGTCGAGCGACTCGGCCGCGCGCTCTCCGGCGAGGGCGATCTGGCTCGATACGTCCTCACCGCGGCCGCCGAGCGTCGCGACGACCTGGTCCAGCGAATGCGCAGCGCGTTCTCCGGCGCTGGCGATCTGGCTCGACACGTCCTGTCCGCGGCCGCCGAGCGCCGCGACGACCTCATCGAGCGCTTCGGCCGCGCGTTCTCCGGCGCTGGCGATCTGCCTCGACAAATCCTGGCCTCTGCCGCCGAGCGCCTCGACGACCTGGTCCAGCGACCGCGCAGCGAGTTCGCCGGCGCTGGCGATCTGGCTCGACACATCCTGTCCGCGGCCGCCGAGCGCCTCGACGACCTGGTCCAGCGACCGTACAGCGCGTTCGCCGGCGATCGCGATCTGGCTCGACAAACCTTGGCCGCGGCCGTCGAGCACGGCGACGACCTGGTCGAGGGCCTCGGCCGCGCGCTCTCCGGCGCTGGCGATCTGGCTCGACACGTCCTGTCCGCGGCTGCCGAGCGCCTCGACGACCTGGTCCAGCGACCGCGCAGCGCGTTCTCCGGCGATGACGATCTGGCTCGACAAACCCTGGCCGCGGCCGTCGAGCGCCGCGACGACCTGGTCGAGCGCCTCGGCCGCGCGCTCGCCGGCGGTGGCGATCTGGCTTGATAGATCCTGGCCGCGGCCGTCGAGCGCCGCGACGACCTGGTCGAGCGCCTCGGCCGCGCGCTCTCCGGCGCCGGCGATCAGGTTCGACACATCCTGGCCGCGGCCGCCGAGCGCCTCGACGACCTGGTCCAGCGACCGCGCCGCGCGCTGCCCCGCGTCGGCGATCTGGCCGGCGACGGACGATCCCCGGTCGCCGAACTCCTCGGAAATGCGGTCGAGCGTTCTGAGAGCGCGCTCGCCTGCGTCCGCGATCTGACTGGACACGACCAGGCCCTTGTCGGCGACCGAGCCCTGGAGACGCTCGAACGTCTGCGACACGCGTTCGCCGGCCTCGGCGACCTGGTTCGACACGTCCCGGCCTTGGTCGGCGAGCGAGAGGGCGACGCGCTCCAGGGTCTGCACCGCTCTCGAGCCGGCGGCCGCGATCAGGCCGCTGACGTCGTCGCCCTTTTCCCCGAGCGCGGTGACCAGCTCGGCGCCCTTGACGTCGATGACCCGGTGCAGTTCGTCGACGCGCGATCCAATCGAGGCCGCGAGTTCGCCGCCCCGGGCGGCGAGGTTCGAATCCGCTTCCGCCGCCGTTCGGGCCAGCGAAGAGTTCATCGCTTCGATACGGGCCGCAAGACGGACATCGATCGCCCCGGCGCTGCGGTCGGCAGCCTCCGCAAGGCCGGAAAGCCGGGCGTCGGCGACGCGGGCGCTTTGATCGACAGCTTCGGCGAGCGCGGTGAGCCGCGCGTCGAGGTCCTCCGCGCTCCGTCGCGCGGCTTCGCCCAGCGCGGCTGCGTGGCGGTCGAACACGACGTCCATCGAGTCCCGGTGGCCGGCGAGGGTCGCGCCGAGGCTCGAGCGGTTGGTCTCGAACAGTTCCGCCACTTTCTCCGCGTGTTCGCCGACGCGGCGTTCGAGCTCCGTACGATCGGCGTCGAATCGCTGCCCGAGGTCCTGCAACGGCGTAACGACGTGGTCCCTGAACCGTTCGACGCTGGCGCCGAGCGAGCGGGACACGTCTTCGACGCGGCCGCTCAGGTTGACATTGATATCCTCGGCGACGCTCGACAGGGTTCCCGTGAGCTCGGCCACCCGCTTCTGCAGCGTCTCGCCGATTTCGGTGGACTTGGCGTCCAGGCCGAGGATCAGCTCGCGACCGCCCTCTCCCATGGCCCGTGCGGTTTCCAGGGTGTTGCGCGCGAGCGTCTCCGATACGATTCGGCCGCGTTGCGCGAGGCCCTCGTCGATGCGGTCGAGCAGGGTTTCGATTGAACCCGAAACCTCCCGCAG
Source organism: Roseiarcus sp. (assembly GCF_052145395.1). Lineage (NCBI taxonomy): Bacteria > Pseudomonadati > Pseudomonadota > Alphaproteobacteria > Hyphomicrobiales > Roseiarcaceae > Roseiarcus > Roseiarcus sp. The sequence goes on along the minus strand of NZ_JBKQOT010000481.1, from coordinate 4,800 downwards.
CTTCGTGGTGGCGCGCTCGTCCAGATTTTGGAGCCGCGCTTCGAAGAGCGCCGCCGTCTCGTCGTTGCGGCGGCCGAGCTGCGCGTCGATCGCGCCGCCGCGGCTGATCAGCATGTCCTCGATCGCGCCGAGCTTGGCCGCGAGATCGTTTGCCAGCGCGTCTGAGCGGTCGCCGACCTGTGCGACGAGGTCCCGGGCCCGCCCGTCGATCGCGCCCTCGAAGCGCACGAGGCCGTCGCCCAGCGAGGCCTCGATGCGCTGGGCGTGCGACGCCAAAGCGGAATCGACAGAGTTGAAATGCGCCGTCGAGACCGTCTCGAACTGCCCGAGGCGTTGTGCGGACCTCGACGAGAGATCCTCGAGGTGGGCGCCGAAGCGTTTGTCGAGGTCCTCGCGGCGGGCCTGCATCACAGAGTCGATCGTCTCGATGTGGCTGGCGATGTGGGTGGTCAACTCGTTCGAGTGGGCCGCGATCCGATCGACCACGCTATGGCCATTCTCCCCAACGAGATTGTCGAGCGCCTCCAGATATTCCCGCATGCGTCCTGTCTGCTCGGACAGCGCCTCGACCAGCCGTCGCCCGTGCTCGCCGACGATCGTGTCGAACGCCGTCACTTGCCCGCTCAGCGCGTCGTGAACACCGCCTGCTCCTGCGGCGACCGTTGCGGCAGCCTCGCCCGCCAATTCGACGAAGCGCCGGGTGACCTGCGAGGCTTCCGAATCGAACCGGGCGAGCGACGTCGTGGCGGCCGACTCGATTTGAGATTGCGTAGCGGCGCCCTGCACAGAAATCGCGCCGACGATACGCTGCGTGGAATCGTCGACCAGCGCCTCCATGGCCGCGTTCTGGCTGTCGATGGCGCCGCGTAACCGGGCTTCCTGCGATTCGAATCGTTCCGCCCAACGCTGCGCCGCGCCGTCCAGGATCGCCGTCGTATCCTCGGCGCGTTCGCGCAGCAGCGTGGCGAACCGCTCGCTCGAACTGTCGAGCCGGTCGCCAAAGGCCTGGCCTTGTACGACCACGGTGTCGTGAAGGCGCTCGGAAACGCCGTCCAGGCGTACGGCCAGCGCGGCGCCGTGCAGGAGCACGACGTCCGACAGGCGGGATTGGGTGGCGTCGACGCGATCGATCAGCGCTTCGGCGTCGCCGAAATCGCGGACCAGCGCGCCGCTGGCTTCGATCAGTCTTCCGGCGGCCGACTCGCTCTGAGCGCGAATCGCCTCGACCGTCTCCAGGCCCCTTGCATTGATGCGGCCAACGATTTCGTCCGTGTGACCGTCAATGGCGCCGCGCATCAGATAGGACGCGTCGGCCATTCGGCTTGCGACTTCGTCGCCCTGCGACCGCACGGCGTCCGCCGCTTCCGCGAGCCGCGAGGCCACCGAGTCGCCGTGCGACTGCAAGGCTTCGACGATGTTCGCGCCGCTCGAGTCGATCCGGTCAACCAGGGCGTCGGCGTGGGCGCCGACGGCTCCGCTCGCGCGTTCCGCCGCTTCGGCGACCTTCTCGGCGGCGGCGTCGCCGTTCGTGCGTATGGCGTCCAGAACCTGTTCGTTGCTGGCGTAGAGGCGCCCGATGGCGGCGTCCGCATGGGCGCTGAACGAGCCTCTCGCCCGATCCGCAGCGTCGGCGAGTCGTTCCGCAACGGACTCGCTGTGCGAACGGATGGCGTCGAGGACCTGGTCGTTGGTCGCGTTGATGCGTCCGACCACGTCGTCGGCGTGCGCGCCGAACGCGCCGGACATGGCGAGCGACGATTCGATCATCTGGGTCGCAAGCTCGCCCTGCCGCTCCCTGATCGCTTCGACGGCGCGGTTCGTGCTCGACGCGACCCGGTCGAGAACCTCGTCCGCACGGGCGACGACCGCGCTCGACATCGTGGCCGCGGCGTCGGCGAATTGCGTCGCGACGCTTTCGCCATGGCCGCGAATGGCTTCGATCGCGTCCGAACTCGTCGCGGTGATGCGGCTGACAATGGTATCGGCATGGGCGCCGGAAGCGCCCTGCAGATTCGCGGTGGTTTCGGCAAGCTGCGCGGCCACGCGATCGCCGACGCCCTGGAGCGCGTCGACCGCGCCGGCCCCGCTGGCAGTGATGCGGCTGACGACATCGTACGCATGGGCGCCCGCGGCGCGCGAGAGCTGCGCCGAGGCCTCGGCAAGCTGCACGGCGACGTTGTCGCCGCGTCCCATCAAGGCGTGGACCGCGTCGGCGCTGCTGGTGTTGATGCGCCCGACGACCGATTCGGCGTGAGCGCCTGCGGCGTACGAGAGTTGCGCCGAGGTTTCGGCAAGCTGTGCTACAACACTGTCGCCGCTTCCCTTCAAGGCTTGGACCGCGTCGGCGCTGCTGGCGTTGATCCGTCCGACGACCGAGTCGGCGTGAGCCCCTGCGGCGTTCGCCAGCGTCGCGGCGGTCTCGGAGAGCTGGACGCTGACCGAGTCGCCGATGGCCCGGATGGCCTCGACGGCGTCCCCGCCGCTCGCGGCGAGGCGGCCGGCCACCTCGTCGGCGTGCGCGCCAGTCGCGCTCGACACCGTCGCCGCCGTGTCGACCAATCGCTGCGCCACGCGGTCGCCGTGTGACGCGATTGCGTCCACGGCTTCCGCGCTGCTGGCGGTTATGCGTCCGACCACTTCGTCGGCGTGCGCCTGGACTGCAGCGCGCGCGTCGTCGGCCGCCTCCGCCAGGCGAGCCGTCACGCCGCCGCCGTGCGCTCGTATGGCCTCGACGACGTCGGTCCCGCTCGATCGCAGGCGGTCGACCATCTCGTCGGAGCGCGCGCCGAGGGTGTCCGATATCGCGGCGGAAGTCTCAACCAGAAGATCCACGGTTGCATTTCCGTGCGTCTGAATGGCCTCCGTCGCGCGCGCGCTGCTTTGCTCGACGCGGCTGACGATGTCCTCCGCATAGCCGCTGACCGCGCTACGCGCCCGTTCGGACGTTTCCGCGATCCGTTCGGTCACACGGTCGCCGTGCGCGCCGAGCGCATCGACGAGCGCGGTCTGCGACGCGTTGATGCGGTCGACGAGATTGGCGCCTCGCTCGTCGACCTCGGCCAGCAAGGCTTCGCCGGCCGTCTTGACGCGGCCGTCGACCTGTTCGACCCGAGCCACGATGTCGTCGGCGGTCTGGCGGCTGGTTTCGCGGAGCCGAGCGGCGAGGCTTTCGCCGACGCCCACGATCGAGACCGCGATTTGAGTTCCCTCGAGGGAAATGCGCTCGACCGTGCTCGAACCGGCGCGGTCCATCGAAAGCGCGACTTCCTCGGACGTTGCGCCGAGCGCCGCCGCAAGGCGCTGGCCCGCCTCGCTGAGCCGCTCGCTCAGGCGCTCGCCCGCAGCGTCGAGGTCGCCCGAAATGCTGGTATGCGCGTTGGCGATCGTGTCGCGCACGCGTGAGCCGCTGGCGACGATCGCTTCGCGCTGATCCGCCATTTCAGCGATGAGCGAACGGATTTTGCGCTCGTTGTCCGAATAGGATCGCTCGAGCGTCGAAACCTCGGCCTTCACCCGGGTTTCGAGCTCCGCGGCGCGCGCCAGGGCGCGTTCGACGCCGTCGCCCATCGACGTGAGCTCTCGGCGGATCGCCTGCGACAGGGTCGCGACCTGGTCGCCAGCGACCGTCTCGGGTTCGGCCAGGCGCACCGCGACCTCTGATATGGCCCGCGCGGATTGACGCAATTCGCTCATCCGGCGCGCGAGCGCTGCGAAAGCGAAGAGGAAGAGTATCGGTCCCAGCATCGCGAGCGCGAGCAACGCCGTCTCGGGACGGAACAGCATGTCGGCGAGCCGAGCGGATGCGATCGTGGGCCACAGATGCTGATACGCGTAAAGCCCGCAAAGAGCGACCCAGAGCAGCGAGCCGACGATCGCGATGACGAACGGGGTGCGATTGACCCGCGACCTGTTCAGCGCCTGCAGGATCGCTCCGACCGATTCGCGGTCGTCGTTGGCCGGAGGATTGGCGGTGATCGTCGGCTTAGCGTCCGCGTCAGCCACAGGCGCTGGGCCGGGACGAAGCAGCGGAGCCGTCTCGGGCCCCGGCGCGCTGGGCTTGAGGATGGGACTGGGCGCCCTCGCTTTTGCGGAGTCGGTCGAGGCGGGTGGCGCGGCGGCTTCTTCGGCGGGGGGAGCGGACGTTTCGTCGTCCGTCAGGTTCAAGGCGCTTTCGATCGCGGACATCGCCGCGGAAACCGGGTCCGTCGCCGGGTTGTGTTTTGCCATTTGGACCGCCTCGCTTCATTGGCGTCGATCGCAAGCGACCGACAGACGCGCCAACGCTCTCCTCCGGCTTGGCATCAAGAGCCGACGGAAACGCACGCATTAACCACGTCGCAGTCTAACGCCGGGACTCAGTTATGAAAACCGCGCGGACAGGCGTTCCTTCAAACGTCGTTAACGGTTCATTTACCATGACTTTTCAATCTGTTCAGCTAGGGATTCGCGCAACCGCGCACGTTAGCGGGCGTCGTGAGCGGCTGCGTCGACGGCCTCGAGGAGACGATGCTCGGGAATCGGGAAACCCCGCGGAACACGGAATCCGGCGCTGCGGAAGCGCCCTCCGGAGGGGCGCGCGACCTCGCTCCGCTCGATCTCGCCCATCTGTCCCGGCAGTGCTTTGGCGACAAGAGCCTGGAAATTGAGCTACTCCTGCAGTTTCGGATCCAGTCGCTCTCGATCGCCACGCAACTCGAAGACGGCGCTGCTCGTTCCCCCGGCTCGACGGCCGACCTTGCGCACCGGCTGAGGGGCTCGGCTCTGGCCATCGGACAGATCGGTTTGCGACGGATCGCCGGT
>NZ_JBKQOT010000480.1:0-7852 GCF_052145395.1 Roseiarcus sp. | reverse complement strand
GAGCGGCTTCTACATTTCCGAGGCGCTGGAGGTCGCGCGGTCATGAACGGCCCTAGCGCGGCCATCGTTCACGGGTTCCTGAGCCTCGGGCCGCGGTTCCTGCCGTTTGCGGACGCGGCCACGCCGGAGCTTCCGATGGGGCGCCTGCTGCGCCTGTCGCTATTCCAAGTGACAGTCGGGATGGCTGTGGTGCTTCTGATAGGCACGCTGAACCGTGTCATGATCGTCGAACTCGCGGTCCCGTCTTGGATCGTGGCCTGCATGCTGTCGCTGCCGCTCTTGTTCGCGCCGTTGCGCGCGCTGATCGGCTTCCGTTCGGACCATCACCGGTCGGTCCTCGGCTGGCGGCGCGTGCCCTACATCTGGTTCGGCACGCTGCTTCAGTTCGGCGGCTTCGCGATCATGCCGTTCGCGCTGCTCATTCTGTCCGGCGATACGACCGGCCCGATCTGGGCCGGGCAAGCGGCCGCAGGGCTCGCTTTCCTTCTCGTCGGGGCCGGACTGCACACCGTTCAGACGATCGGACTCGCGCTCGCGACGGACCTCGCGCCCGAGCGCGCCCGTCCGCGGGTGGTCGCGCTCCTGTGCGCGATGCTGCTCGCCGGCATGGCGGTGAGCGCTGTCGTGTTCGGCCTCCTCTTGCGGCATTTCAGCGAAATCCGGCTCATTCAGGTCGTGCAGGGCGCCGCGCTCGTGACAATGGTGCTGAACTGCGCTGCGCTGTGGAAACAGGAGCCGCGGAATTCGAAGCTGACCGCGTCGCCGTCGCGGCCCGTTCGCTTCCTCGACGCGTGGAGCGAATTTGCAGGCGTCGGGCAAACGCGCCGCCGGCTGATCGCGACCGCGCTCGGCACCGCGGGTTTCAGTATGCAGGACATTCTGCTCGAGCCTTATGGCGGCAAGATCCTTCATCTTCCGGTTGGCGTGACCACGGCGCTGACCGCGATGCTCGCGCTCGGCGGCGGCGCTGGGCTCCTGCTCGCGGCGCGGCGTCTGGCGCGGGGGGCCGATCCCCATCGCGTCGCGGGCTTCGGCGCGCTCGTCGGGGTTGTCGCCTTCGCTTGCGTGATCTTGTCCGCGCCGCTCGAAACCGGCCCGCTGTTCGGGCTCGGCGTCGCGCTCATTGGTTTCGGCGGCGGGCTGTTCGCGCACGGCACGCTCACCGCCTCGATAGCGCTCGCCACGCCCGAGGATCGCGGGCTCGCTCTGGGCGCCTGGAGCGCCGCGCAGGCGACAGCCGCCGGGCTCTCGGTCGCCTTCAGCGGCGTCGTCAACGACGTCGGCTCTTCTCTCGCGATGGCCGGCGTCTTCGGCGACGCGGTCGCGAGTCCGGTCACCGGCTACACGCTCGTCTACGCCGTCGAAATCATTCTCTTGCTTGCGACCCTTGTCGCCATCGGGCCGCTTGTTCGCCCGCGCAGCGATCTCCGCAGCGCTCAGCCGTCGCAACTCGCTCCTGTCGTCGCGGGCGGGCTAGAATCTGGAGGGATTGGGTCATGAGAGGCGCCATCGGCAATTTGGACGTCGCACAGATCGTTCTCTACGCATTCTGGTTCTTCCTCGCGGGCTTGATCTTCTACCTGCGCCGCGAGGACCGGCGCGAGGGCTACCCGCTGGAGAGCGAGGCTCAGCGGGGCTTCAAGCCGCGCGACATCATCTGGATTCCGGCTCCGAAGACTTTCTGGCGCGCCGACGGCCGGGAAGTCAAGGCTCCGAATTTCAAGGCCGACGCGCGGCCGATCAGCGCGCGGAAGACGGAAGTCTGGCCGGGAGCGCCCCTCGCCCCGACGGGCGATCCCATGCGCGCGAATGTTGGGCCCGGCAGCTATGCCGAGCGGGCGGACGAGACCTACAAGACCGCCGACGGGCGCGACTTGATCGCGCCGCTCCGCCTCGCGACGAATTTCGCGGTTCCGGCGGACAGCGCCAATCCGAGCGGCTACGCAGTCTACGGGGCCGACCGCGCCCAGGGGGGCGTGATCAGCGATCTGTGGGTCGACCGCGCCGAATCGATCCTCCGCTACTATGAGGTGGCGCTCTCGACTGGCAAACGCGTCCTACTTCCGGTCTATTTCGCGGATGTCGACGCCAAACGACGCCGCGTCACCGTCAACGCCCTGTTGGCCTCTCAGTTCGCCGGCGTGCCGACGACAAGGGATCCAGACAAGGTGACGCTGCTCGAGGAAGACAAGGTCTCGGCCTACTATGGAGCGGGAACGCTCTACGCCACGCCGGCGCGCGTGGAGCCGCTGCTATGAAGGCGGTCAGTCTCGAAAAGCTCCTGCCGGCTGACGTGCCGGAAGGAGAGCGGATCCTCTGGCATGGCAGGCCCCAGTGGATCAGTCTCGCACGGCGCGCTTACCGGGCGGACTACGTCGCCGCCTATTTCGTCGCCCTGACGGTCTGGAGTCTCTGGCCGGCGTCGGAGCAGGGTTGGAGCGCGGCTGCGCTCGCCGGAGTCAAGACGCTGGGTCTGGGAGCGGCGGCCCTCGCCATCGTCGCGGCGCTCAGTTTCCTCTCCGCACGCACGACGCTTTTTGTCGTGACGTCCCGGCGTCTGGTGTTCAAGGTCGGCATCGCGCTGCCGATCTTCATCAATATCCCCTTCAAGGACGTCGGCTCGGCCGCGGCGCGCGTCTATGGCGACGGAACAGGCGACATTCCGCTTGCGCTCCTGAAGGGTCGGCGAATCGGCTACTGGCTTCTGTGGCCACACGCCCGTCCGTTCCATATCCTCAACCCGCAGCCGTGCCTGCGCTGCGTTGCCGAGGCCGCCGTCGTCGCCGAGACGCTCGGCGCAGCCCTTCGAGACGCCTCCGGGCAATCGGCCGCCGCAGCCGCGCAGGCTCGCGAGACGAAGAGCGAGCCCCGCGCAGACGCCCTGACGCTCGCCGAGCGCGCGGCCTGAGGAGCCGACGATGACTGACCATGCCATCAAGCGACCGACCCATGGAATGCCGAGGGAGGTTCTGATCTTTGCCGCCATTCTGATTACGATCACAGTCGCGGGCTCCCTGGCCGCGCGGCTGTCCGGTGTTGGCCGCGCCGCGCCGCCGGTCGCCGAGGCGGTCCAGAGCCTGGCGATGCGCTTCGACGATCAGCCCGATGGCGCCGTTCTCGTGCGTCGCGCGGACGACGGCGCCGCGATCTATCGCATCGCGCCCGAGACGAACGGCTTCATGCGCGCGACGCTGCGTGGCCTTGCGCGCGAGCGCCGCCGCTCCGGACTCGGCGACGAAATCCCCTTCGTCCTGACCTTCTGGAACGACGGCCGCATGTCGCTCGACGATTCTGCAACCGGCCGGCGCGTCCGCGCTCGAAGCTTTTGGCGAAACGAATGCGGGAGCCTTCGCCAAGCTCTTCCGGGCCCAGGGAGGCGTACGATGAGCCTTCTTGCCTCTCTGCGAAGACGGACCTTCGAGGCCCCGTGCGTCGTCGAGATCGAGCGCTCGGCCGAGACCCTCGAAGCGCATGTCGTCATCGACAGCGATTACAGTATCCGCCCCGGCGACGAGGTGCTGGTGCGGGACCCACCGACCGACGCGCCCTTTGGCGAGCGGATCGTCGTCCGGCGAACGGCGACGATCACCCGAGCAGGTCTCCCGGAACGCGTCTGGACGCGCATCGCCGGCAATTTCGAGCTCGGCGAACTCTATGACGTCAGCTTCACCGACAGGAGGAGATTGTGAGCGCTTCCCCCGCTTCCGAGACGCCGTTCGACGCGACCCGCGCTGCGCAGGAAAACACGATGCTCAGCCCGCGCTTCTATACGACCGATTTCGAAGAACTCGACAGAACCGACGTCGAGCCCGTACGTGCGGAGTGGGATCAACTCATCGCCGAGATGCGGTCCGACCCAAACAAGCGGCATTTCCATCGCACGGACGAGTTCGACGATGATTTCTCGAACCTTTCGCCTGAACTCGCCAAGGAGTTCCGCGACTTCCTGATCAGTTCGATCACCGCCGAATTCTCCGGCTGCGTGCTCTATGCCGAGATGAAGAAGCGGGCCAAGAACAAGGACATGAAGGAGCTGTTCACCTTCATGAGCCGGGACGAGGCCCGGCACGCCGCCTTCATCAACGACACGCTCAAGGATTTCGGCATTGGCGTCGATCTCGGGTTCTTGACCAAGTCGAAGAAGTATACCTACTTCCGGCCGAAGTTCATCTTCTACGCGACCTATCTGTCCGAGAAGATCGGCTATTCGCGCTACATCACCATCTTCCGACAGCTCGAGCGCCATCCTGACCGCCGCTTTCATCCGATCTTCAAGTGGTTCGAGGAGTGGTGCAACGACGAGTTCCGCCACGGCGAAGCCTTCGCGCTCCTGATGCGCGCGAACCCGAAGCTGATCTCCGGCCTCAACGTCTACTGGATCAAGTTCTTCCTGCTCGCGGTGTTTGCGACCATGTACGTGCGCGATCATTGCCGGCCGGCATTCCATCAGGCGATTGGGCTCGATCCGACCGAGTACGATTTCGCCGTCTTCCGCCTGACCACGGAGATTTCGCGCCAAACCTTCCCGATCACGCTCGACGTCGACAATCCGCGCTTCCAGCAGGGGCTCGAGCGGCTCTACACGATCGCGCGCGAAATGGAGGACGCGCAGGCTCAAGGCGGGATCGGCGGTAGGCTCAGGAAAATCGCGCTGTCGGGCGCAGCCGCGCTGACCTTTGCGCGGCTCTACCTGCTGCCGAGCCGAACGAACGCGCTGCCGGCGAGCATCCGGCTTGCGCCAGCCTGGTGAGCGCGGCCGCGATGTGCCCGTACGCGACCCCGTTCCTGGCGACCGTCGCGCTCTGGTGGAGCTCGACCGGCCTGATCCTGCTCTTGGATAGCCAGGACCGGCGCACCTACATCGGCAGCATGGTCGGCGCAAGCGCGCTCGTCGCGCTCGCGCTTTGGCTCGTTGCGGTCACTTCGAGCGAAGCGACGGCGCAATCGGCCTATGTCGCCTTCGCCTGCGGCATCGTGGTCTGGGGCTGGCAGCTTCTCGCCTTCTACACCGGCTTCGTCACCGGCCCAAACAAGAGCGCCTGCGCTCCGGGCTCGAGCGCCGTGTCGCGCCTCGTCCAGGCCATCGGCGCGAGCGTCTATCACGAACTCGCCGCGTTCCTCGGCGCCGTTGCGCTGTTCGCGCTGACCCACAATCAGCCGAACAGGGTCGCGCTCTGGACCTACGTCATCCTCTGGCTGATGCACGCGAGCGCGAAGCTCAACCTGTTCCTCGGCGTTCCCAATCTCGGGACCGAGATGCTCCCCAATCACTTGGCCTTCCTGTCGAGCTTCATGGCCCGGCGACCGATGAACGCGCTCTTTCCGCTATCGGTGACCGCAGGAACGGCCGGTTCGGCGCTGCTCTTCGTTGCGGCCTGCCGCAGCGGAGCAAGCGCTGTCGACGTCGCGGGGTTTGCGATGCTTGGTTCGCTGATGGCGCTGGCGGTGGTTGAGCACTGGTTCCTGGTCGTTCCCGTGGACGGCAATGCGCTGTGGCGATCCTTCTGTCGCCGCAGCTCGGATGGACCTCTCGCGACGGCGATTCGGGTCGAGCGGGAGCTCGCCGGCGCCCATGACCCGGAGGAGCGTCTTAGCAAGGAGCGCGGCCTGGGCGGCGCCTTCAGGGCCCACCCGCCGGTTGTCTGCGACGCGCGCAACATCGAGCGCCTGCTCGAGGCGATCGCGGCCGGAACCTTTGGGAAAGTCGATTGCGTGCACGGACTTGTCCGAACCGAGGCGGACTGGATCTGTTTCGAGTTTAGAGAGGGACGGGCGAGCATGGCTGCGCTCGGCCCACGAATGCAGAGGAAACCATTGGTAATCGCGAAAGGGCGAGGGTTCGACCGGGCGCGGCTCAAGGCCGCATTCGAAGGTTGCGCCGCAGCCGCGTGAAAGATTGGACGGAGGACGTCATGCTGACCACGAATAAGGACGAACGAATCGCCCATTTCGCAAGAGCCGTGCAGCGACTGAAGGACGAGCGCCGCTATCGCATCTTCATCGACCTCGAGCGTGACGCATCCCGCTTCCCGACGGCGCTCTGGCGCCCGGGCGGAGGCGAAAAGCCGCGCGATGTAACGATCTGGTGCTCGAACGATTATCTGGGCATGGGCGGGCACCCGGAGGTGCGCGCAGCGGCGACCGCGGCGGCGGACCTGCACGGTGCAGGCGCGGGTGGCACGCGCAACATTTCCGGCACCCACCATCGCATCGTCGAGCTCGAGGCGGAGCTCGCGGATCTTCACGGCAAGGAGGCCGCGCTCGTTTTCACCTCCGGATGGATCTCGAATCTCGCGGGTATTTCAATCATCGCGTCCCTCATGCCGAACTGCCTGATCCTCTCTGACGCCCTCAACCACAATTCGATGATTGAGGGCGTCCGTAGGTCCGGATGCGAAAAGAAAGTCTGGTGGCACAACGACGTTGATCATCTCGAAGAGCTCTTGAAGGCGGCGGATCCGGACCGCGCCAAGCTTGTCGTGTTCGAGAGCCTCTACTCGATGGACGGCGACATCGCGCCGATCGGCAAGATCGTCGAACTCGCCGAGCGTTACAACGCCATGACCTACGTCGACGAAGTACACGCCGTCGGCCTGTATGGCGACCGCGGTGGCGGGATCTCTGAGCGCGAGGATCTCGCGGATCGCATCGATGTTATCGAGGGCACGCTTGCCAAAGGCTTCGGTTCACTTGGCGGCTACATCGCCGCAGACGCGATCATCGTCGACGCCGTGCGAAGCTACGCGCCCCAATTCATCTTTACGACGACCCTGCCGCCGATGGTCGTCGCCGGCGCGTGTGCGGCCATTCGTCACCTCAAGGTTTCCAACGCCGAGCGCGAGGGCCATCAGTATATGGCTTCGGTCACGAAGCACGCCCTCCAGGCCGCGGGCATTCCGGTGCGGGAGAACCCGTCCCATATCGTGCCAGTAATCGTCGGCGATGCGGAGCGCTGCAAGGCGGCGAGCGATCTTTTGCTGCGCCGCCACGACATCTACATCCAGCCGATCAACTACCCGACCGTCGCCATCGGAACGGAGCGGCTGCGGATCACGCCGACGCCGCGTCACACGGAGTCGCATGTGTCTTATTTGGTCGAGGCGCTTGTCGATGTATGGAAGACGCTCGACCTGCCGTTCACAACCGCGCGCATCCTGCCCTTGCGGCGGTGGGCGCCGGTGAACGACTGCGTCTACCCTGAAATGCGAAAGGCGGCGGAGTAGACTCGGGCCAACGTCCTGCCGGTCGCGGAAGCGAGAACGTAAGCGCAGAGGGGACATCGCCTTCCGCAAAAGCGTGACGCCGGCGGCGCGGTTTCATCGGCGTCGGCTGGCTGGGCGACCCGATTTCGTGAACGATTGGGAGCGGTCGAATTTTTTTCCAAAGGCGCATAGCATGACAGCAATCCTTGACGGCTCGGCGACGGCGGCTCTTGACGTCGACCGGCTCGTCGCCCGTTACGACGGCCGCGTGCCGCGCTACACGAGCTATCCGACCGCCCCGCTTTTCACGCCGGCGGTCGGGCCGAGCGTCTATGCGCGCTGGCTTGCGGCGCTGCCGGCGGAAACGCCGCTGTCGCTCTGAGGTGGTTGCGAGTTTCAGGCGCCACAGAAATGCCTCAGATTGATCAATGTGTAGGCCATCAGTTTCATACCGTAGTGTCGCTGCTGTTTGAACTCGAAGCGCAACAGCAACCGCTTGAATTTATCTTCCCACGCGAAAGTTCGCTCCACGCATAGCCGTAACGAATGGATGGCGGCATTGAACAACCGCTTCCGCCCACGCTTCGGGGCCTTCCGATTGCGCGGGTTTTCCTTGACGTTTGGAACCAGCCCCGCGTTGAAGATCGCTT
>NZ_JBKQOT010000479.1:0-4067 GCF_052145395.1 Roseiarcus sp. | reverse complement strand
CCCTCATCGAATTTCAAACGGATACGCCAAGCTGGGCGCGACCCCCGCCAAGGGGCGCCGATAGGCGCCCGTCCCGCGAGGCCGGCGGGGGCGGAGCGCCTGGAAGCCCACTGCCGGGAGCGGCAAGTGAGGCGGACGGCGATTGGATTGCGTTTTTGCCGAGGCGCCCCGAAACCCTCATCCGGCCCTTCGGGCCACCTTCCCCCTGAGGGGGAAGGGGACGCCCCTTTCCCACCGGGAGAGGGAAGCCGCGAAGCGGCAGGGTGAGGGCAAGATGGCGCGGCCCGACACCATCACGCGCCCAGGGACAAACGCCCTACTTCTTCACCAACGGGCAGGCGGAGTCGGCGAGCGAACCATAGGCCTCCTCGCCCGACATCGTCTTCACCAGCTTGTAATAGTCCCACGGCCCTTTCGACTCCTCGGGCGTCTTGACCTGCATCACATACATCGAGTGTTCGAGCAGCCCGTCGGGGCGAATGACGCCGTCGCTCGTGTACATGTCGTCGACCTTGGTTTTGTGGAGTTCAGCCATCACCTTGTCCGGGTCGGTCGCGCCGACCGCCTTGACCGCGTTGAGGTAGGCCAGCGTCGCGGAGTAATAGGCGGCCTGATTGTAGGTCGGCATGGCGCCCGTCTTGTCGAAGAAGCGCTTGCCAAAAGCGCGGCTCTTGTCGTTGAGGTCCCAGTACCAGCCGGCGGTGAGGTACAGCCCCTGAGCGGTATCGAGCCCGACCGCGTTGATGTCGGTGATGAAGGCGAGCAGCGCCGCCGGCTTCATCGTGTTGGTGAGGCCGAATTCGTGCGCGGCCTTCAGGGAATTGATGGTATCGGCGCCGGCGTTGGCGAGGCCGACCACCTGCGCCCCTGAGTTCTGCGCCTGCAACAGGTAGGACGAGAAGTCCGACGTTCCGAGCGGCGCCCTGACCGAGCCGAGCACCTTGCCGCCGCCGGCTTCGACGACCTTGGTCGCCGCCGCCTGAAGCTGCGTGCCGAAGGCATAGTCCGCCGTCAAGAAGAACCAAGTTTTTCCGCCCTGATCGAGGATCGTCTTCGCCGTGCCGTTGGCGAGCGCGTTGGTGTCGTAGCCGTAATGGATCGTGTAGGCGTTGCAGTCCTTGCCGGTCAGCGAAGCCCCCGCGGCGCCGATGGCGAAAAACGGCACCTTCCGTTCCTTGGCGATCGGCGCCATCGCGAGGCTCACGCCGGTGTTCGAGCCGCCGAGCAGCATCGTCAGGCCCCGCGTGTCCGCCCATTCCCGGAACTTGCTCGCCCCGATGTCGGGCTTGTTCTGATGATCCGCGGTCAAAAACTCGATCGGCTGGCCGAGCGCGCTGCCGCCGAAGTCGGCGATCGCCATCTTGATGCCCTCGACTGCCCTCGGGCCGTTCACGTCCGCATAGGGGCCCGACATGTCGTCGATGTCGCCGATCGCGACCTTGTCCGCCGCCTGCGCCGCCAGCGGCGAAAGCGCAAGGAGCGCGGCGAAGACGGAGGCGAGACTTCTCGTGCGATTCATTTCCGTTTCCTCCTGCTGGGACGGGCTCGACGGCCTGCCCATGGTCTCGTCGCGGCGCAGGCGAATCTCGCCGCGTCATCCTGTCTTTTTGTAACCGGATTTGTTCGGATTGTGGCGCCGGACGACAAGCGCACACAGTCCATGAATCGCGTACGGGAATCAATTCACTTGATCGCCGTCAAGCTGATGACGAAGCGCATGGCTTCGGGACAGCGGCGGCCGGCGACGGCGCGCGGCCGCCCTTGACGATGACGCCGGCGCGCGCAGGCTATTCGAACGTCGCGCTGAGCCGCTCCATCGCCGGGCGGAACTCGGGGAAGCTGGTGGCGATCATCGCGGTGTCGTCGACCGCCATCGGCTCCCGGCTCGCGAGCCCCATGACGAGGAAGCTCATCGCGATGCGGTGGTCCATGTGGGTGGCGACGAGCCCGCCGCCCTTCGGCGGGCCGCCGCCTTCAACGACGAGATCGTCACCTTCGATCGCATGCGCAACGCCGGCGGCGGCGAGGCCCGCCGCGACGGCCGCGAGACGGTTGCTCTCCTTGACCCTGAGCTCGTGCAGACCCCGCATCCGCGTCGTCCCGGACGCGAACGCCGCTGCGACCGCCAGGATCGGATATTCGTCGATCATGGAGGGCGCGCGCGCCGCGGGCACGTCGACGGCTCTCAACGCGCTCGCCCGCACCCTGAGGTCGGCGACCTCCTCGCCGCCCTCGATCCGCCTGTCGAGGATGTCGATGTCCGCCTCCATCTCGCGCAGCGTCGTAATGAGCCCCGTGCGCAGCGGGTTCATCATGACGCCCTCGACCACGATGTCCGAGCCGGGGACGATCAGCGCCGCCACGATCGGGAAAGCCGCCGATGAGGGATCGGCCGGCACGACGACCGGACTCGGCCTGAGTTCAGGGCGCCCGACGAGGTCGATGCGCCGTCCCTCGCCCTCCGTCGTGACTCTCACCTCGGCGCCGAAATGGGCAAGCATCTTCTCGGTGTGGTCCCGCGAGGCTTCGGTCTCGATCACCGTCGTGACCCCCCGCGCGTTCAGGCCGGCGA
Organism: Roseiarcus sp.; assembly: GCF_052145395.1. Lineage (NCBI taxonomy): Bacteria > Pseudomonadati > Pseudomonadota > Alphaproteobacteria > Hyphomicrobiales > Roseiarcaceae > Roseiarcus > Roseiarcus sp. The sequence goes on along the minus strand of NZ_JBKQOT010000479.1, from coordinate 1,495 downwards.
GGAGCACGGCCGACTTGATCTGCGCCGACGCGACCGGCGTCCGGTAGAGGATCGGGGACGGATCGCGCGCGCCTTTCAGCGTGATCGGGCAGCGGCCGCCCTCAGCCTGGGACAGGACTTCAGCGCCCATCCGTTTCAGCGGGTCGAGGATGCGATTCATCGGACGCTTGCGCAGCGAAGCGTCGCCGTCGAAGGTCGCCGTGATCCCATGCCCGCCGACGACGCCCATCATCAGTCGCGAGCCGGTGCCGGCGTTGCCGAAGTCGAGCGTTGCGCGCGGCGGCGGGAGCGAGCCGAGCCCCGGCCCACGAACGCGCCAGCGGCCTGGGGCGAGGCGTTCGACCGCCGCGCCGAGGGCCTCGCAAGCCTTGCCGGTGCGCAGCACGTCGTCGCCCTCGAGCAGCCCTTCAATCGGCGTTTCGCCGCAGGTGAGCAGGCCAAAAAGAAAAGCGCGGTGCGAGATCGACTTGTCGCCGGGCGGCCGGAACCGGCCATTGAGCGCTTGGCCGCGCACGGCGCTGAGCGGCGTTGGGACATGGGCATGGGACGGGGAGACGGACACGCGCGAACCCGGCTAGGTGACGAGAGCGCCGCTCGCGCGGCGACCGCTCGTAGCATCGGGTCGAACCCCTGTCGACGGCGGCGGAAACGCATTGACAGGGTTCCCCGACGTGGCTAACCGGAGCCTCCGAAAACAGCCATCGAAACGACAGGGAACCGATCCCATTGGCCAAGCCCGAACTCGGAACCAAACGCCAGTGCCAGGCGTGCGGCGCCAAATTCTTCGACCTCAACAAGGACCCGATCGTCTGCCCGAAGTGCGGCACGGTCTTCCAGGGGGCCGCGATGCGCGCCCGGGCGGCGACGAAGGAGGATGAAGAGGATACCCAGATGGTCGCCCCGGCGGGCGTCGACATGGTGTCGCTCGACGAGGTCGAGGCCGGCGAGGAGAAGGTCGCCGAGACTGTGGTCGAGGACATCGACGTCGAGGACGACGCCGCCGACGAAGACGACTCCTTCCTCGAGGAGGAGGAAGAGGACGAGGACGACGTCAGCAACTTGATCGACGGCGACATCGCGCCGGACGAGGAGGGCTGAGCTTGTCGCCGCCTCGGGACGCGCTGATCCCCCGAGGCGACGGTTTTGCGACAAGCGCCGCCTTTTTTTTGCGATAGGTCTTGTGGCGGGCGAAGCTTTGCGGTTATACCGCCGCCCGCGCGACCGATCCGTCGATTCCGTCTGGCTCCACCATTACCAAGCGACTGAAACATCTAAGTAATCCGATATTTCCAATGTGTGCCGCGTAAGCTTGCCGCGCAGGCGCAGGACCCAAATAGGACCCAAGATCGAAAAGCGTCCTGCACTAATTCCGAGGATGGTCCGTCGAGTTTGTCAGACTCACCTTTGCATCGCCTCGGCAACGCGTTACCTCTGCGCTAGCGATTGCGCGCGCCATGACCATCCGCAAGCTGGGCGCAGTCGACTTTACGGTCCA
>NZ_JBKQOT010000478.1:0-3169 GCF_052145395.1 Roseiarcus sp. | reverse complement strand
GGCTCTAATCCGACATCGAGAACCAGATTCGCGAAATCGATCGAACGAATATTCCGCGACACGCCACCAGAGATCCTCGTCCGAGCGGAAGGCCATGTAGGATTCCGCAATCGCCTTGAACTTCGCGTCTTGCTGACTCAATTGAGCGTAGAGTTCGTTTGTCGCCTGAAAGAAGGCCTCGAGGATTTCCTGCGGAAAAAGGCGCAGTCCCGCGCCACCCCTGGCGAGCCGTTTCAACGCTATCGGGTTCGCAGCGTCGTATTGCGCGCGGACGCCATTGTCCGCGAGCGCTGCCGCCGATCTGAGCGCCGCGCGGTAGGCTTTCGGCAGGTCAGCGAACTTTTGTTTCGATACCAGCAAATGCAGCTGCATCTCTCCCTTCCACCATCCGGGAAAATAGTAGTAGGGGGCGAAGGACGAGATTAGATGCGCAGGGTCCGTAACGCTGCGGAATTTTTCGTCGTCGTACGGAGCAAAACCTTCAAACGCGTCAAGGGATCCTTGCGCTAGCGCCTCGAGGATCCTGTCCTTTGGCAGGGCGACCGGCGTTGTGCCGCGCATTTCGAGAACTCTCCCGGCAAAACCGTCGATCCGAACCTTCATGCCAGCGAGGTCCGCGACGCTGTGCAATTCTTTCCGGAACCAACCCGCCATCTGGCCGCCGGTGCTTCCCATTAGCATCGCGATCAGACCGCGTTCCGCCAAGAGGTTGTCGATGAGTTCGTTTCCGCCCCCGACCTTCAGCCAAGCTCCGTGCTGCCTTGCGTTCATGCCGAACGGCGCGCCGGATCCGAAGAGGTAGGCGGGATTGTTCGTCGACGCATAGCAAAGAGAGGTGTGCGCACGGTCCGCCTTCCCGGCGGCGACCGCGTCCATGGCGTCGACTGGAGAACCAACTGCTCCAGGAGGCTGAACCGCGATTGTCAGCCCTCCGTCGGTCGTGTCCGAAATAGCGGCGACAAAAGTCTTGGCTCCGCTGTGGACCAGATCGAGAGACGGCGGGAACGCGGATGTCATGGTCCAATTGATCTTGGGCGAAGGATCGGCGACCGCCGGGGCCGCCAACGTTGCACCGGCCGCCATGATTCCGGCGCGGGCCAAGAATGCTCGTCTCGATCCAGGCGTCATCGTACGTCACCTGCTTGCAGGCGCTCGCGTGGAGGACGCGATCCGCCTTCGCAGCGCCGGGGCGATTCCCGAGGGGACCCGCCGGCCGAAAAAGCATGATTTCGGCCCAAACGACGCCCCCTCGATACGCTGAATCGCGGCGTCACCCTGGGTTGAGTTTGCGTCGATTCCGACAAGATGGCGCAGGGCGCGACCTTGGCGGAAGTCCGCTCGTGCGGAGCCGCCCGGGCAGCCAAGATCGTAGGCGGCGCCTCGCGCTCTGCGAGGCTTTTTTTGGCCGCCGCCTGCACCTTTTCGAAGACGCGTCGTTCAATCTGGCGCACGCGCTCCCGCGAGACGCGAAACTCGATCGACAGCCGATCGAGCGTTATCGGGTCGTCCGCCAGTCGACGGGCCACGAAGATGCGCCGCTCGCGCGGAGCAAGCGCAGACAGCGCTTCCTGAAGCGCGGCGGCCCGGTTGCGCCGCTCGTCCTGCTCTAGAAGGACCGCCTCCTGGCTCTCCGACTCGTCGGCGAGCAAGTCCTGCCACTCGCCCTCACCTTCCCTGTTTGGCGAGACGTTCAGCGAGACGTCGCCATGAAGGCGCGGATTCATCTCGTTGACGTCCTTCTCGGAGACGCCGAGCCGGCGTGCGATCTGCGCGACCTGACTGGCGCGAAGATCATCGTCGAGGGCGGCGATGCGCGCCTTGGTCTTGCGCAGATTGAAGAAGAGTCTCCTCTGGCTGGCTGTCGTCGCGACCTTCACCAGCGACCAGGAACGCAGGATGTAATCCTGGATCGCCGCTCTGATCCAAAACGTGGCGTAAGTGGCGAGACGGAACCCGCGGTCTGCGTCAAAACGCCTCACTGCCTGGAGCAGCCCGAGAGCCCCTTCGGAATTAATCTCGGCAATCGGCAGGCCATAGCCGCGGTAGGCCATTGCAATCTTGGCGACGAGCCGGAGGTGCGAAGTCACCAGCTTGTTCGCGGCGACGCAATCGCCGGAGTCGTGGCAGCGCCGAGCAAGCGCCTGCTCCTCGCGCGCGTCGAGGATAGGAAATCTGCGGATGTCGTCGAGATACCGTGCGAGGCCCGGATCGGCCGCGAGAGCTGGAAGCATGCGGTTCGCCATTGTCCTCTCCGTTGGTCTTGCGGACGTTCGGTCGCGGCCTGGCAGCGACCCTCGAACGCCGCTGAGCATCGCCCTGAGACGCGGTCGAGTCAGCCTGCGAAATCTGCCCGACCCCAAGGCCGGAAGGGATCGCTGTCAGAAGTTTCAGGCTGCTCTCCAAGGCGAGCGACCCCATCTCCTCCACGCGCCCTGAGTGACGCTGTCGCATGGGAGCGCGGATCGGAGGCGCCGATGCGCAAAGTGCTTGTTCTGCTGGTGGCCCTTACGTTTGCGTGCGGGGCAGCCGCCACCGTGTCGATCATGGAGCTGCCTGCCTACGCGGATGACAGCGCCCTTGGCTATTAGCCGCCTGCTGTCAGATTTCGCAGGCTGAACGCGAACCGTATCAGTCCGTGGAGCAGAGTCGTGAGATCCGACAACGAAATCAAACGAGACGTTGAGGATGAAATTCGCTGGTCGGTCGACGCCGACGCGACTGACATCGCGGTCAGAGTCACGAACGGAACCGTCGAGATCGCCGGATTCGTCAAGCGGTTCAGGGACAAGTTTGACGCTGAGGCGTCCGCGAAACGCGTTTCCGGGGTCGTCGGGCTGGCCAATGAGATTGAGGTCCGTCTTCCGCGATTCGATCAACGTCCCGATCCCGACATCGCCCATGACGCGGCCGCAGCGATCAAGTTCTGGGCGCCGGCCGCGACGAGCATCAAGGCGTCCGTTCAGAACGGATGGGTCGCGTCGCCAAGTGGTAGTTCGAGAAGCAAGACGCTGCGCACGCGGTGCGCCGACTGAAGGGCGTCAAGGGGTGACCAATCTGATCCAGATCAAGCCAACCGCGACGCCTGCCGCCGTCAAGAGAAAGATCGAGAATGCGTTCCAGCGCAACGCTGCGATCCACGCGAGCCATGTCGCGGTCGAGGAGGCCGGAG
>NZ_JBKQOT010000477.1:0-3845 GCF_052145395.1 Roseiarcus sp. | reverse complement strand
TCGCGATCTCGGCGAAGCCTATCTCGACCAGATCAGCCAGACCCGAACCGTCGCCAACCTCAAACGACGTCTCGAGCGCCTCGGCTACAAGGTCACCCTCGAACAAAAGGCCGAGCCCGCATGACCCACATCCACGCTGAGGCTATTTTCGTGGCAGTTTGACCTATGCACGAATGAATCTCACCCCTTGACCCGAAGCTCCCCATGTGAGGGGATACATGAGGCCGCCCACTCCGGACATCCGTCGCGTACAACGGAAGTCGCAGATCGACGGAAAGCGATTATTTGGGATCTCTCGCGTCAACGGAGCGTCAGCGGCATTGGGCGTGCTTCTCGTGAAGGATCTTTACGCTCTCCAAGCAGGCGACTGCTAGCGCCCGGCCCTTGAAAACTTGCTTGATCAGGAACCCGATCCTAAAGTCGCAATAGCAACGGACGCGCGGGGCCACAAGGGGCCGCAAAAGGGCGAGCAGCATGGCTGAGGATCCGCCGGAGACTGAGAAATCCGCAATGGGCGGCCTGCTTGGCGCACTCGGCCTTTCGCCCAAGGCGTTGCTCGCGGTGACGCTGCTAGCGGTCGCTGTCTGGTGGTATTGGCGGAGCCAGGGCCCGGACATGCAGCTCAGCAACTCAGAGACCGCCGTCATCGTGCTGGCGCTGGCGCTAGTTTTCGTCGGCGTTCGGGCCGTCTTCGGCCTGCTCCGCCGCCGCGCGTCGACCTCGGACAAGCCCCAATGACGCGTCTGCGCCGCGCCGCCGGCCTCGTTCTCGGACTCCTGGCGGCCGTCGTCGTCGGCCCAGCGCTCGCCGCTCCCCTGCGCGCCGTTTGTATGACGGACCGCCCGCTCCTCGCCGCCGGCGAGCGGGCCGTCATCATCGCCGTCACGGATGCGCCCGCCGGCGCCGAGGTCCAAATATCCTGGAGCGCGGACGGGGGCGCCCTCGTTCCGGCCGGCGGGCCCGGCGAAACGCGCTGGTCACCCCCCGCGCAATCTCACGGCGTCTTTGTCATCCGGGCCCACGTGCACGCCGGCGCCGCCGAAGCCGGGGAAACCGCGGACTGCAGCGCCCAGATCGCGGTCATCGAAACCCCCAATCGAGGCGGCGGCGAAACCCTGATCTCCACGCGTGCCTTGCTTCCCCCCGCCGCGCACGAGGCGCCGGACTACGGCCTCTACAGCTACGTCCTTTTCGCCGCCCCGCCCACCGACCAGGAAACCGATCTCTTCGACGCGATCCTGAAATCCTATCTCACGCTGCTGAGGAGCCAGGACAGATTGGAACGCTGCTGCCCGGAGGCGTTCCCCCATCCGCGCCTTAACGTCACATACGTCCCGGTCCAGCAAGCGCCGCCGGGCGATTTCCATCAGCGCGAGCTCAACGACCAGGTCGCCTGGATCCGCAACCATTACGATTACGACCGCGCCTTCGCCTGGCTCACTCGCCTGCGCGACTTGCCGGACGCCGATCCCTCCCTGAGGGACGGCGCGGTCTGGATCGTCTCCTGTCAACGCCCGCTCGGCGGCAAGGAGGACCCGCGCCCCGGCTTCCAGCAGGATCTGAGCGCCGTGCCCGTCCGCTTCATTGAGCGACGGATGCGCATTTTCGCCAGCCAGACCATGCAGCCGCGAGACTACAACCCGCACAGCGTCGCCCTGCTTCAGCTCGATCTGCGCATCGGCATTGCCCAGGCGGCTGAGGGCCTGGAGGCCGTCTCCGCCGCGATAAAAACCCTCGGAGGGGCCGAATGATGCGCCCGGGGCTCGCGCTCGCAGCCGCTCTCGCGGTGTTATTCGCCGCCGCCGCCCACGGCCAGCAGGCGTCCCCCGACGAGGCCGCGAAGGCTAGCATGCAGGCGGCTGGCGCCGATTTCCGCCGCGGCGCGCTTACCGATGCGCTGGCCGATCTCGATCACGCGCTCGCCCTTTTTCGCCAGGCCGGCGACCAAAGCGGCGAAGCCCAGGCCGAGTTCTGGACGGGCGTCATCAATGGAAGCCTCCACACCGCAGACGGCAACGCCAAGGCCGTCGCCGCCTTCACCGAGGCGATCCGCCTCTTCGCCGCAGGCCAGGACCGCCATGACCAGGCCACCGCCGCCGCCCGCCTCGCCGTCACACTGGAGGCCATGGGCAGCAAAGAGAAGGCGCGCGACGCCTACGAGAGCGCCGTCGCCTTGCTGGACGCCCCGGACCGCGCCCGCGAACGCGCCCAGATGCTCGTCGGCCTCTCGGGCATGGAACAGGCGCTGGGCGACAGCAAGAACGCGCGCGGCCCTGCGGAACAGGCCCTGCAGCTCCTGACAGCACCGCAGGACGCGCCGGCCCGGGCCACGGCGCTTACAGATCTGGGCCTCGCCTGCGAGACTTTGCAGGACCAATCCTGCGCCGCGGACGCCTTCCTGCGGGCCGCCGACGCGCAGCACGCGCTCGGCGCCGCCCAGATGGAAGCCCTAACGCGCAAGCGCGGCGCGCTGGCTCTGATGCGCCTGGCGCAAATCCGGGACAGCCAAGGCGACGCCGCGGGCGCGATCGCCGCCTACGCCAGCGCCGCCGACGCTTGGCGCACGCTCGGCGACGGTGACACTGAAGCCGCAGCGCAGCTGGGGGCCGGCCGGCTCCGCCGGGCCGCGGGCGAATGGGACGCTGCGGAAACCGCCTACGAGGCGGCGCTTACCGCCGCAAGCCACAGCCCGATGCGGGTGACCGCCCTCGTCTCCCTTGCCGAGCTCGCGGCGTGGCGCGGGAATCACCAGCGCGCGCTCGACCTCGCAGAACAGGCGTTGCCGCTACTCACCGCCCCCGACGCCGCCTGGCAGCGCGCCGGGGTGCTGCTCATCGCCGGCAACGCCGCCGCCGGCGTGCACGACAACGCCCGCGCCGTCCGGTACTACGCCGAAGCCGAAAGCCTCAGCGCGGCAAATCCGGGGGTCAGCGCCGCCGCTATTGCGGCGGAGGGTGAGGTCGCCACCGACCAGGGCGACGCGGCCCGCGGCGCCGAGCTCGCGCGCGAGGCGATGGCGCGGCACCAGCAGCTCAACAACCCGAACGCCGCCAACAAGGACCGCAACGATCTCGGCATGGCGTTGGCCGCCCTGGGCGACAAGACCGGCGCTCTCGCAGCCTTCCGGGAAAGCCTCGACTCCGCCAAAGCCGCCCACGACGCGCAGCAGGAAGCCGCCACCCTGAGCAATATCGGCCGCATTCTGCTCGGCTTTGGCGACATCGATGAGGCTGTCCAGACGTACCGTCAGGCGCAGGACGCCGCCCGCCGCTCCGGCGAGCGCGACACCGAAGCCGGCGTCACCGCAGATCTCGGGATGGCTTATCACGCCCAGGGCGAGCGAACCGACGCCGTCGCCGAGCTCAACGCCGCCATCGCGCTGCGCCAGCAAGCGCAGGACCGCCGCGGCGAGGCGATCGACCGAAACAATCTCGCCCTGGTGAAAAGCGAAACCGGCGATCCTCAGGCCGCGCTCGACATCTACGCAGAGACCCGCAAGCTCTTCGTCGCGTTGTCGGATTCCTTTGAGGAGGCAGCGACCCTCAACAACATCGGCTCCGTCTACCGCGGCCTGGGCGCACGCGAGCAGGCGCGCCGCTACTTCGAACAAGCCGAGGCGATTGACATCCGCACACACGACGATGAAAGCCTCGCCGTCGTACTCAACAATCTCGCCGTCGTCGCGCAAAGCGGCGACGAGCCCGCCGACGCTCTTCGCTACGCCAGTCGCGCCCTCGACATCGAAAAGAAGCTCGGCGACCGTGTCGCCCAGGCAGCGCTGCTTTCCGGCCTCGCCTTGGCGCACGACAGCCAGGGGGACCACACGGCGGCGCTTGATCTGCTCA
>NZ_JBKQOT010000476.1:0-2511 GCF_052145395.1 Roseiarcus sp. | reverse complement strand
GTTTCAAGACCGATTTCGGCGAACGCATCCCGAACGACGTCGTCTATTTTGACGGCTCCGACCCCGAGAAGATGCACAACTATTATGCGTTCCTTTACAACCGGCTCGTCTTCGAGACGCTGAAGCGGCTCAAGGGCGATGGTGAGGCCGTCGTATTCGCCCGTTCGGCGACCGTCGGCTCCCAACGCTTTCCCGTCCATTGGGGCGGCGACAATGTGGCGACCTACGAATCGATGGCCGAGAGTCTTCGCGGCGGCCTGTCGCTCGGCCTGTCCGGCTTCGGCTTCTGGAGCCACGACATCGGCGGCTTCCAGAACAAGGCGCCGGCCCACGTCTACAAGCGCTGGTGCGCGTTCGGTATGCTGTCCAGCCACAGCCGGCTGCACGGCTTCACCTCTTACCGCGTGCCGTGGATCTACGACGACGAGGCGGTCGACGTCCTGCGCTGCTTCACCAAGCTGAAGTGCAGGCTGATGCCTTACCTCTTCGCGGCGGCCGCCGAAGCGGCGCGAAGCGGGACGCCGATGATGCGAGCGATGGTCCTGGAGTTTCCCGACGATCTCGCCTGCGAGACGCTCGACCGCCAGTATATGCTCGGTCCATCCCTCCTCGTTGCGCCAGTGTTCAGCGAGGACGGACAGACCTCGTTCTACCTGCCGGAAGGGCGGTGGACGCACCTGTTGAGCGGCGAGGTCGTCGACGGCGGGCGTTGGCGAAAGGAGAAGCACGACTTCCAGAGTCTCCCCCTCTACGCCCGTCCGAATTCGCTGATCGCTTGGGGCCGCCGCGACGATCGGCCGGACTACGACTTCGCCGACGGCGCAGTCTTTGCGGCTTTTGCGCTCGACAAACGCGCGGAGGCGAGTGCAGCGATCATCGCCGCTTCAGGAAGCGAAATCCTCCGGGTGTCCGTCCGCCGCGACGGCGCGGTCATCGACGTGATCGCCAGCGTGCCTGACAGAATTTGGAGCCTGAGGCTGCCCGCGGGGATGCGCGTGACCAGGACCGAAGGCGACTCGGGCGATCGAGGAAGGAGCCCATTTTGAGGTTAGGGCCAAGGGTTCGGTCAGGATCGCGTGTAATTCAATGTAATGGCGGCCTTCGCTCGGGGCGCGACGGCGGCGCGTGGGTTGAGCGTCGCGCGCAAGGCGCTTCAGGCGGGTCGCGGCAATCCGGCTGCGATAAGACTGGCGGCTTGAGGAGGCGTTCACCCCGCTTGCCAGAGCTCCCGTTGCTTCACGCCGGCCACCACGCATCGGCCGCTTTGGCGGCGAGCCATTTTGCCAGCGCCGCGTTGACCCGGATGGCTTGCTCCTGGGCCATGCTGCCCCGTCCGCGCGATGCAGCGGTTGCCGCTCTGCGAGCGGGGCGTCGCACGTCGATCAAACGGCAGGTGGGGGTTGTCGCACGTCCTGCACGCCATGAAGAACGAGAGCTTCGACGAGATGCGCCTTCTTCCACGATTCAGCGGAAGAAAACTGGGCGCGGCCGTTACCACGATGGCATGGGACGCCTTGCGCGAGCGAATGGAGGGGCCGCCGGCGATCGGACGCCGAGATGAGGTACCGACGTGGGTCAAGGCCTATATCGACGCGAAGCTCGCCGATCCCGAGCTCTCCGTCGAGCGAATCGCGGATGCCTGCGGCATTTCCGTTCCGCCGATCAAATGAAGGAAAAGCAGGTCAAGATCGGCGCAAAGGTCGTCTACCATCCGCGCTACGTGGCGTTTCAGAAGGCCGAGGTCGCGATTTCGAACAGCCTATTTGCCGACACTTTGCGGCTGATCGCGGGATCGCCGCCCTGCCTGCAGACCACGCCTAGACAGCGCCTACCCTTGTAGGGGGCCGGGAAGTGGTGCAGGGTTACGCTCGGCTGCGTCGCTCTCAGGCGGATGTCGAGCAAAGCGGAGTGTTCGTCGTGAAGGACAAGGCAGGCCAAGAGAGCCAGAATAAGAAATGAGTAAATAACTCGATGCGCTATCTGGATGGCCTCGGTTTCTCGGTCGTCTTGATGGCGGCGGCCATACTCAGCGCCTGCTCGCCCAAAGACGGCCTTCTAACGCCGACGCTCGCGATTTCCGAAGCGCCCCAGAGTCAAGCCGCAGTCAATCGCGCCGGATCACTCGACGCATCCGACGATTTCGATCTTCTCTACGTCACCGACCGGGCGCAAATTGCGGTTTCCCAAACCGGTGCGCTCTCCTACGGGTCCGAGCGTTCGTACACGATGAGTTTTGGATCGATCGACATCCGCGTCGAGCCGGACTCAAACGGCGCCCTGGGAGAGGTGAAGCTCTCGACAATCAAGGAGATCGGCCGGTTTCCCGAGGGTCCTTATCCGGCGAAGATCACTTCCGCCGGCTATCGCCGAGCGCCTGACGTTGTGGCCGCGCACGAAGAGGCGGTTGCCTCGCTTCAAGGCGAGATTCGTCGCCGGCTGGCGAAGACCGAACGAAAGGAAGTCGTCGTCTTCATTCATGGCTATAACAACACGTTCAGCGATGCGGCCGAT
>NZ_JBKQOT010000475.1:0-10210 GCF_052145395.1 Roseiarcus sp. | reverse complement strand
ATCCGGTCGCGAGTTAGGTGCGAACCCGCACACCCCCTCAACCCACGATCCACCGCCACAGAACCAACCACCACGGCCTCCGCGCGTTCGCCTCGGCCGCGCGCTCGCCCTCCAGCCTCGCGACCTGCTCTTGGAGCGCGTGGACCCCGACACTGATGTTGCGCCCAGAAGATCGTCGTCACCAACGTAATTCCACAATCGCTCCGCTATGAACGTGAACCTGACATTCTGGGCAAAGACGGCATCCTCTAAGCGGACGCTCAACTCGCAAGATAGAAGCTCCCCGACCTACAAGCCCGTGCTGCACCATCTCCTCGATGTCGGAGCCGTCGCGCTGCGGTTCCTCATCGAAAATCCTGCCCGGTTGCGTCGGGAGGCGGCGCTTCTCGGCCTAGAACCCGAAGGATATGCGCGGCTGATGGCGTTTTTCGCCGGGCTGCATGATCTCGGCAAGCTCTCACGTCCGTTTCAGTGGAAAGTCCCAGAATTGTGGCCGGATGTCCTAGGGCCGCGACCTGAGAAGCCTCCTGCTGGTCCCAATCATTGGAGAATGACGGCATGGCGCTTGCGGCGCCCGCCGATCGAGAGCCGCTTCCGTGCCTGCCTCCCACGTCTCGCCAAGGGCTACGAATGGCCCATCGTCGCGGCGATTGCCGGCCATCATGGCGCGCCGCCGCCCCCAGACGATCCGTCTTGGACGCCTGACGATCCTATCTGCGCTTCTGCCGCCGAAGAAGCGTTTGAACTTATGGAGGAATTACTGCGGCCAGCGCCGGCGGAAGATTTGGACGAAGACGGCGTCTGCCTCCTGTCCTGGCGCCTGTCGGGTTTGACGACCCTTGCCGACTGGGTCGGATCGGACGCAGAGTTTTTCCCGCTTGCGCCGCTCGACATCCCGCTCTCGGACTACTGGCGCAATGCACTGAAAGCAGCCGAGCAGGCGCTCGCGGCGAAGGGTCTCCTGCCGGCGAGGCCGGCGGCCGCCGTCAGATTAGCCGACTTCGCGCCGCAGGCTGCGGCCTTCCCGCGCCCGATGCAGGCGATTGCCGGATCGCTCGCGCTCTCCGCGGGGCCGCAACTGCTCCTGATCGAGGACGCCACGGGTTCCGGCAAGACTGAGGCCGCCATTCTTTTGGCCGCGCGCCTGATGGTCGCCGGCCATGGCGAGGGAATCTTCTTCGCGTTGCCGACGATGGCGACGGCGAACGCGATGCACGACCGGCTGCGAGCTGTCGTCGACGCCATCTTCGAACAAGAGGGAACCGAAGGTCGGCGCCCCTCGCTCGTTCTAGCGCATGCGAAAGCGGATCTGTCCCGCGAGCTTTCCCGTCTGGCGGCGGCGCCGCTGGCGGACGGAGAACCCTCGGCGGCGGTGGACTGCAACGCCTGGATCTCCGACGACCGGCGGCGGGCGTTCTTCGCCGATGTCGGCGCGGGGACGATCGACCAGGCGTTTCTCGCCGTGCTGCCAAAGAAGCACTTGACCCTGCGCCAGTATGCGCTGGCCGGCCGCATTCTCATCATCGATGAAGCGCATTGCTTCGATTTTTACATGAAGGAAGAGCTTAACGCACTCCTTCGCCTGCACGCGATGAATGGTGGATCGGCGATCGTGCTTTCGGCGACTCTGTCGCTCGAAGCGCGCCGGGAAATTGCGGAGGCGTTTCTGATCGGACTCGGTCTTCAAAAGCGCAGGGCGAAGCGCGACGCGGGCTCGCTCGGCTCGCTCAGCTATCCCTTGCTGACACAGGTCGATGCTACAGGCGGGCGGGAAACGTCTGTCGCACTGGCTCAGGGGCTCGCACGGACGGTCAATGTCGAGCGCCTCCCCGACCGCTCCGCCGCGCACGAGGCGGCCTGCGCCGCGGCCGACGTCGGTGCGGCCGTGCTCGTGATCTCCAATGCGGTCGACGAAGCGATCGCGGCGTTCGACCGGCTCGCAACTGTGCGACCAGAGGGAACCGTGCATCTTTTTCATGCGCGCTTCGCGCAATGCGACCGGCTCGCCATCGAAAACGATGTTCTCGGGCGCTTCGGGCGCGCGGCGAGGCCCAAGGATCGCGCCGGACATATCCTGGTCGCGACGCAGGTGGTCGAGCAATCGCTCGATCTCGACTTCGATCTCGTCATCTCGGACCTCGCGCCGATCGACCTGATCATCCAGCGCGCGGGGAGGCTTTGGCGCCATATGGATCAGCGCCCGCAAGCCGTGCGGCCGACGCCCGAGCCGATGCTGATGGTCGTGTCGCCGGATCCTGGAGCCGTCGACAAGACGGACTGGCTTGGCTCGTGTCTCGGCAAGGCGGCGGCGGTCTATCAAAATGCCGGGATCCTGTGGCGCTCGGCGCGCACGCTTTTCGCTCAGGGGCGCATTCGCACGCCCGACGATCTCCGTCCGATGATCGAGGCGGTCTATGGCGCGGACGGCGCACCCGTTCCTCGGGCGCTCGGCGCGGCCGAACAGAAGGGCGTAGGCAAGGAAGGCGCGGCGCGGGCGCTCGGCACGATGAACGTGATATCCTTGCCGGAAGGCTATGGAGCGCTGCCTTCGGATCTTCGAGCCGACGAAGACATTGGAACACGGCTCGGCGAGCCGACGATTACGTTGCGGCTTGCGCGCCGCGTCGATGGCAGGCTCGTCCCGTGGGATCGGACGCCAGGCGCATCCTCGTCTGTTGCGTGGGCGCTGTCCGAGGTGAAGGCGCGGCGCAAGTTCTGGGGCGACGCACTCCCGCTTGCCGAGGACGAGGCCTTGTGTGAGGCGGCGCGCAGAGACTGGCCGGAGTGGGATAAAGCGATCGAGATCGTTGAAGTTGCAGATGACGGTTGCTTGCGCGTTCGCAATGCCGATATGGTCTACGATCCGAAATTTGGCCTAAGAAAATTGTTAATTTCGCAACTGTAGTACTAGTTTGCCCGCCTCTGACAGAGGTCCGATGCTGTTTGCGTTTCGAGGCGCGCTTTTTGGTCCATGTTTAATCTGCTGGCCGATCCCTTCTTCCCCGTCGTCACCCGAAGAGGCGCGCGGCGGTGGCTCTCCTTCGCCGAGCTGGCCGATGACGGCGACGACCCTCCCGTGGATTTCGACTGGCCGCGCGCCGACTTCAATATCGCCGCGTACGAACTGGCAGTCGGCGTCGCGACGCTGGCGCTGAGGCCCACGGGCGCGTCGGATTGGCTGCGGCTGTGGGCCTCAGCGCCGGACCCTAACGCCTTGCGCGAACGCGTGACTCCGTTCCTTCCCGCCTTCGAACTGGATGGCGAGGGGCCGCGCTTCCTGCAGGAATTCGGCGGGCTCGTCGGCGATCCGGCGCCTATTGAGGGGCTGCTGATCGATACGCCCGGCGCCAATGGTCAGAAGAAGAACGCCGACCTCCTGACCCACCGCGGCCGCTACCCGGCGCTTGGCCTGTCGGCCGCAGCGATGGCGCTCTACGCCTTACAACAATTCGCGCCGGCCGGCGGCGCCGGCAACCGCGTATCAATGCGTGGCGGCGGCCCGATGACGACGCTGGTCGTTCCGGGTGCGCCGCCAGGCGAGCGGTCTGCGCTCTGGCGCGTCCTCATCGCCAATCTCGTCGTGGACGAAGACACCGATTTTGACCTCGACGACCTGCCGAAGATCCTGCCTTGGCTCGCACCGACGCTGACCTCCGACGGGGAGCGGGTCGTCCACGAGCGCGACGGCGATGTTCATCCGCTGCAATGGTTCTTCGGCATGCCGCGACGCATCGTCCTGCAAGTCGGCAGCCGCGGGGCATGTTCGATGACCGGCATCGAAGGGCCGCTGGTCCAGGGCTTCGTGCAGAAGCCTTGGGGCGTGAACTACGGCAAGTGGGGGCATCCGCTCACGCCCTATCGGCGTCAGAGGGAGGCGGATCCGCGCTATAGCGTGAAGCCGAAATCGGCCCGCTTTGGCTACCGCGACTGGGTTTCCGTCGTCGTGGCGACGAAAGAGGGCATGATCGCCGAGCCGGCGAAAGCCGTGAGCGCCGCCCGCCGGGATGGACGCCGGCAACAGTTGCGCGGTGCGACCGCGGCCGATGCTTCATTGCGCGCGGCCGGATGGGCGATGAACAACATGGAGGCCGTCGCCTATCTTCTGGCTGAGCAGCCGCTGCATCTGGCTGAATCCGGCACGGCGCAGGACGATCTGGACAAAGCGGCGATCGCCTTCGCCCGCGCCGCTGACGAGGCAGCGAGCCTGCTGGTCGCCGCCTTGCGCAGGGCCCTGTTCAGCGAAGGAGCTAAGCCTGCGACCGACCGAACGTTCTTCGACGAGGCGCGGGCCGGCTTCTACGAGGCGACCGAGGACCCTTTTCACGACACGCTCGACGCCATGCTCACAGATGGGGCGCGGACTGGGGAGTCTTCGAGGCGTGCGTGGCTCGCAACCCTTTCGACCGCCGCCGAAGCAACCTTCGCGAGATGCGCGCCGGTCCCGATCGACGATCCGAAGCAGGCGGCCCGGATCGTCTCCGCCTTCAAACAGCTTCGCCTTTCCCTCCTGGGTTACGGCGCGGACGGAAAGAAACTGTTCGACCCGCTTGGCCTCGCGCCGCCCGAATCCGCGAAGACCGCAAAGAAAGGAACCGGACGTGGCCGTTGAGACCGACAAGCCCATTGAGGCCTTCGACGCCGTTCTGGGCTGGCAGCGCTGGCTGCAACTCGATGCCGGGGACAGCCGGGCCGCCAGGGCCCGGCTGCGGCGCGCCGCCAGCGCGTTCGACGCTCTGCTCCTCGCCGAGACGCATGCGCTTATCAAGGCCGTGCGCGCCACAGGCGACAAGCGCTTGCCCAGGGACGCCGACGAAAGACTTGCCGTCCTCGCCATGACGCTCGCGCACGTCGATACATCGTCGCCGACGCCGTTCGCCGCCGCGCTCGGTCTTGGCCCTGACGGACGCCCGCCCAATCCGCGAGCGGGCGAACGTCCGCGCCTGTCGCCCGCCCGGTTCGGCGCGCTCATGCGCGCGGTTCACGACCGCGACTGGGACCGTTTCGCCCGCGCTTCGCGTCGCGCCGTCGCGATCCTCGGCGATTCGGCCTTCAATGTGCCCCGCTTCGTTCGCGACGTGCTTTGGATGAACGACCGCACTTTGCAGCACTGGACCTATCAGTACTGGCAGACCGATGCGCCTCCCGAGCTGGCGGAGGGGCCAGCCCCCAATCCATCGTCCAACGAAACGGAATCCGTCCCATGAGCGACTTCCTGCAACTGCACGTTCTCACCGCCTACCCGCCGTCCAATCCCAATCGCGACGATCTCGGGCGCCCGAAGACAGCGACGATCGGCGGATCCACACGGCAGCGTATTTCGAGCCAGGCGATCAAGCGGGCGATTCGCACCTCTGAGCCGTTCGCGACTGCGCTCAACGGTCATCAGGGCCAGCGCACCCAACGGCTCGGCGACGAAATCTTCGAGCATCTGAAGGCGAACGGCGTTTCGGAGGATAAGGCGCGCGCCGCGGCCCGCGATGTGGCCGCGGCCTTCGGCAAGCTGGACGACAAGAAGAGCAAGGACGAACCTGATCCGCTGCGCATTCGCCAGCTCGCATTCGTCTCGCCAGACGAGCGCCGCCTTGCCACCGAGCTTGCCGAGAAGGTGGCGGCCGGGGAAAAGCTTCCCAAGGACAAGGATCTCGCCAAAGCAGTGCTGCAGACCGCTGACGGAGCTGTCGACATCGCCATGTTCGGCCGCATGCTCGCCGACAATCCCGACTTCAACCGCGACGCAGCGGTCCAGGTGGCGCACGCCTTCACCACCAACGCGGTCGACATCGAGGACGACTATTACACTGCCGTCGACGACCTCAAAACGCGCGAAGAGGACGCCGGGGCCGGCTTCGTCGGCGAAACCGGATTTGGCGCCGGCGTCTATTACATCTATGTCTGTGTCGATCGCGGATTGCTCGTGAAAAACCTCGGCGGCGACGCCGCGCTCGCCGCGCGCGGCCTCGAAGCGCTTGTGCGCGCGCTAGCGACCGCCTCGCCCTCGGGCAAGCGCAATTCCTTCGCCAATCATGTGCGGCCCGAGTTCATCCTCGCCGAAAAGGGGACTGCGCAGCCGCGCAGCCTTGCGAGCGCGTTCACTCGGCCAGTCGACGGGGAAGATCAGATCGGCGAGTCGATCGCGCGCCTGAGGCGCAAGAGAGAGGCCTTCGCCGCCGCCTACGGCAAGGACTGGACGGACGAAAAGGTCCTGCACGTCGGCCAGGAGGGAACGGCGACGCTGGACAAGCTTGCCGCCTTCGCCTCCGATGGGCTCGAAGGCGCCGGCGCATGACCGGCTGGCTGGTTATCGTCCTCGCCGCGCCGCTTGCGAGCTTCGGCGAGGATCCCGGCAATGCTCGCCGCGGCACGGCCGACAGGCCGACGCGCTCGGCGCTGATCGGGCTCGCCGGCGCGGCGCTCGGCGTGGAGCGCGCCGACAGCGCGGGCCAGAAGGCCCTCGCTCGCGCGTTTCTGACGGCGACTCGCACCCTGCGGCCTGGCCAGCCGCTGACGGACTTCCACACCTTCCAATCGCTGCCCGCGGGCAAAGGGCCTGCGGCGACGCGGGCGCATGCGCTTGCGTTCAGCGGCGATCTCGAAACCTCGATCACCCGGCGCGATTATCGCGCCGATGGCCTGTGGCAGGCGGCCTATTGCGTAACGCTGGATGCGACGGTTTCGCTGGAGGCCTTGCGCGACGCCCTCCTCCGCCCGCGCTTCATGCTCTGGGCGGGACGCAAGTCCTGCCCGCTCGCGCATCCGCTCGCGCCGCTCCTCATCGGGTCTGACGACATCGAGTCCGCGTTTGCCGAGCACGCGCGTTTCGTCGACGCGAATGACGGGGCCGCGCTTCTCGGCGGCGGGCGGAGCGCGCTCGCCGTCGACGACCGTCTGGGCCCGCTCGCGGGCAACCGCCCGGCGCGGCTGCATCGGCGCAACGACGATCCGGGCGACCGCATGCGCTGGCATTTTTCGAGCCGCGCCGAGCGCGTCTACGCGATGGCGCCGGTCGACCCGGATGAGGGAAAAGGGCGATGAAGGAGGCGCACTTTTCGCGAATGACGCTCAAACGCGACGCCGCCGTCGTCGCGCCTCTGATTGGCGCGCTCGCCCCCACCGACGATGGTCAAGCGATGGCCATGACGCACCGGCTGATGTGGACTGTCATGCCCAAGGCGTTCCAGGACCAGCGGCGGAGCGGCGAAAGCCCGTTCCTGTGGCGCGCGGCGGAGCGGGACAAGTATTACCTGCTGGGTCCTCGGCCGGTCGACGACTCCCCGTTTTTTCGGATCGAAACCAAGCCGTATCGGCCCGACCTCGCCCCCGGCGACCGCCTCGCGTTCGATCTGCGGGTCAACGCGACAACGAACCGCAAGACCGGTGTCGGCGCCGACGGCCGCGCCGACCGGCAGCGGGTCGACGTGGCGATCGATCGCCTGCACGCCGAAGAAGCGGAAGGCGCAACGCCTGCGTCGCGCGCGGCGCGGCGCGAACTGGCCGCCCGGACAGCGGCCGAAGGATGGCTGAGGGCGCGCCAGACGCGCGACGGCTATCGGCTGGAAGCGCTGAAGCTTGCTGGTTACCACGTCGAGACCTTGCCTCGCCGCGCCCGGAGCGCCGCCCACATTGGCGTCTTCGATCTGCAAGGTCTCCTCGTCGTCGAGGATCCTTCGGCATTCCTCGAGCGGATTCTGGCTGGCTTCGGCCGCGCCAAGGCGTTCGGCTGCGGTCTGATGCTTCTGCGCCGCGCGCCGTGACTCCCACCCTCCCCGGCGCGCCGCCGCCCTCGCCGATCCCGCTCAAAGAGCGCGCCTCGATCGTCTTCGTCGAGAAGGGACAGCTCGACGTCATCGACGGCGCCTTCGTGCTGGTCGACGCGGCGGGTGTGCGGACGGTCATCCCGGTCGGGGGCCTTGCGGCGATCATGCTGGAGCCGGGCACGCGCACGAGCCACGCCGCCGTGGCGCTCGCCGCCTCCGCCGGCACGCTCTTGATCTGGATCGGCGAGGCGGGCGTGCGGCTTTACGCCGCCGGGCAGCCCGGCGGAGCACGCTCCGACCGGCTCCTGTGGCAATGCCGTCTCGCACTCGATCCCGACGCGCGCCTACAAATCGTGCGTAAGATGTTCCAGATCCGGTTCGGCGACAGCGGCCCCGAGCGCCGCTCGGTTGACCAGTTGCGGGGGATCGAGGGCGTGCGGGTGCGCGAAATCTATCGCGGCCTTGCGCGCCAGTTCGGCGTCGAATGGCGCCGCCGCGATTACGACCCAAGGGATTTCGACGCTTCAGACATTCCGAACCGGTGTCTCTCGGCGGCAACCTCCTGCCTCTACGGCGTGACGGAGGCCGCCGTGCTCGCGGCCGGCTATGCCCCGGCGATCGGGTTCCTGCATACGGGCAAGCCGCTGTCGTTCGTCTACGATATCGCCGATCTTTTCAAATTCGACACGGTCGTGCCGGAAGCGTTTCGCGTCGCCAGCCAGCACGCCAAGGGCAAGCTGGATAAGCCGCCGGAAATGGCAACCCGCCACGCCTGCCGTGACTCGTTTCGCCGCGCCAACATTCTCGGGCGGCTCATTCCGGCGATCGAGGACGTTCTGCTCGCCGGCGGCTTACAGCTTCCTGAGCCGCCGCCGGACGCGGTCGGCCCCGCCTTTCCCGACCCCGCCCAGACGGGGGATCCGGGGACTCCTTCGTGATCGCCGTGATCGTCAACAACGCGCCGCCCCGGCTTCGCGGACGGCTCGCGGTCTGGCTCCTGGAGGTTCGCGCTGGAGTGTATCTCGGAAGCTATTCCGCCCGCACCCGCGAAATGCTCATCGAACAGGTGGAAAAACTGATCGGGGACGGCGATGCTGTGATCGCGTGGGACGCGCCCAACGACGCCGGCTTCACCTTCGAGACGTTCGGCGCGAGCCGCCGGATGCCTGTCGATTTCGACGGCTTCCGCCTTGTCGCTTTTCGCCCTCCGAGCGACGCCTGACACGCTGTAAAGGTCGGTGCGGCGACACGCTGTTTGAAATCGTAGAGAATCCAATAATATGCAGCAAGAGCGTTCCCCGCATGCGCGGGGATGAGCCGGAATGGGTCGCCGACCAGAGACGGCTCTATTTGCGTTCCCCGCATGCGCGGGGATGAGCCGGGAACAGAAGGAATCAATTTCGATCATAATTAGCGTTCCCCGCATGCGCGGGGATGAGCCGCCGCCCTTGGTCACCAAGGCATCGGTAGAGACGCGTTCCCCGCATGCGCGGGGATGAGCCGCAGGCGGGCCTCGAGGCGCTCGCCTCGATTATGCGTTCCCCGCATGCGCGGGGATGAGCCGAATTTTGGCTTTAGGGAGATCCCCCCATGTTCGCGTTCCCCGCATGCGCGGGGATGAGCCGAACTATGAGGATGGCGGCGTGATCTCCAAGGCGCGTTCCCCGCATGCGCGGGGATGAGCCCGGGGTGTGTTCTTTTACCCCTATCAGCCCGACGCGTTCCCCGCATGCGCGGGGATGAGCCTGGCCGACGCCCGCAATGGAACGTGTTTGGTCAGCGTTCCCCGCATGCGCGGGGATGAGCCGGACTAGTCTTGGATCATAGAGTAACCCAGACGGCGTTCCCCGCATGCGCGGGGATGAGCCGTGGTCGCCCCAGTTCCCGCCAATCCCGTTCAAGCGTTCCCCGCATGCGCGGGGATGAGCCGTCGAACCATCTTGACCCAAATAGTATAAGTAAGCGTTCCCCGCATGCGCGGGGATGAGCCGATTCCGGAATATGTGGTTGCGCGTCCATGATAGCGTTCCCCGCATGCGCGGGGATGAGCCGGCGTGATGATTCGGAACTGTGGTTCTCATGGAGCGTTCCCCGCATGCGCGGGGATGAGCCGTCTGATGGGATTGTGAACTTGCTGCCCGAATTGCGTTCCCCGCATGCGCGGGGATGAGCCGGAGCGGTTGGTGGGGAAACTCTTATTCAACAAGCGTTCCCCGCATGCGCGGGGATGAGCCGGGCGCAATCACGACGGACGGCGCGGGCAACAAGCGTTCCCCGCATGCGCGGGGATGAGCCGCCGGGCCACGAAAATAGCCTCAGCGTGGATGTGGGGTCATGCGGGCTCGGCCTTTTGTTCGAGGGTGACCTTGTAGCCGAGGCGCTCGAGACGTCGTTTGAGGTTGGCGACGGTTCGGGTCTGGCTGATCTGGTCGAGATAGGCTTCGCCGAGATCGCGA
>NZ_JBKQOT010000474.1:0-11888 GCF_052145395.1 Roseiarcus sp. | reverse complement strand
CAATCTTGACGAGCGCGCCATCGCTGCATAACCCTTTCAATCAGCAGCGCCCGCCGAGCAAATTTCAACACAGCTCGGGACATCCCCCTGCCGAACACGCTGGAAGGTTTTCGTGACTACCATAAGGATGCCACGATTATCGTTTGCGGCTGCGGTAGCTCGCTACTCGGTTTCACCGCGTACGGTCATTTTATAACGATTGGCGTGAACGACGTCGGACGGCTTTTTAACCCGACTTACCTTGTGGTGCTGAATGACAGAACTGAATTTTACGGCGATCGCTTCGGGTATGTGGTGCGGTCACGCGCGCAAGCACTATTTTCCCAGCTCGATTTGGGCGTACCGCACCCCCATCTCGTCCGATTTAACTTGGGCCAGCCGGGCGGCGTTGCCTGGGACCTCCCAAATACGCTGCCTTACACCCGCACCTCTCCTTACGTCGCAATTTGTCTCGCAGGACTTATGGGCGCGAAGCGAATCGGCTTGATCGGGGTCGACTTTACTGACCATCACTTTTTCGCGCGGACGGGGTGGCATCCCCTCGCGGGTCAACTTGAGATCATCGACCAGGAATATCGGAAATTGGCTGACGCGCTCGAGGCCGATAATGTGCGGGTAGTCAACTTGAGCAGAGACAGCCGTCTGACGGCCTTTCGCAAAGGCGACGTCGGCGAGCTCGGCGTTTCCGATCCGTCGTAGGCGTCCAAGGCCGCCATCAACCAGGTCCGCTCTCCGTCGGGAGCGGCGGTCTGATGGAGCACATCTCGTCGGCGCGCTGTCGGATCGATGGGAGAGCCCGACCATGCAGTGTCTCAATCCGCGCCGCGGCGCTTGACCCGCGCCCCGCCCGGGGGTCAAACCGCGCCATGGCTTCAGGAGACCCCGACTGGCTCGTATGGGCGCGCGAACTGCAGGCGATCGCCCAGATCGGCCTGAGCTTCAGCCGCGACCCTTACGACCGCGAGCGCTACGAGGCCATACGCCAACTCGCCGCGCGCATGTTCGCGGCTCGAACTGACGCGCCGGTCGAGCGGATCGGGGCGCTGTTTGCCGGCGAGACCGGCTACGCGACGCCCAAGGTCGACGTCCGCGCCGCCGTGTTCGACGGCGAGGAGCGCATTCTGATGGTGCGCGAGACCTCGGACGGCGGCCGTTGGACCCTGCCGGGCGGCTGGGCCGACGTGAACCTGACGGCAGCGGAAAACGCCGCCAAGGAAGCCTTCGAGGAAAGTGGCTTTCGAGTGAGACCCGTAAAGCTCGCGGCCGTCTGGGACCGCACGAAGCAGGGCCACCGACCGCACGTCTTCTCCTGCTGCAAAGTCTTCTTCATCTGCGAACGCGTCGGCGGCGAGGCCGCGGTCAGCCACGAGACGTCGGAAGTCGGCTGGTTCGACGAACAGAACATCCCCGCCGACCTGTCTTTTGAACGCGTCCTGCCGCAGCAGATCCGGCGCATGTTCGCCCATCGCCGCGACCCGTCCCTGCCGACCGATTTCGATTGATCGCCGTCCGCCGGAGTGCGAAGGCGCTCGTCCCTCCCCCATGGCTCGCCGCCTCCCCCGCACGTCGCGCAGGGCGGTCGCGCAGGAGATCGAGCGCCGTCAGGGTCCGCAGGGATTGCCGCGCGTCCCCGCCGCCGCTCGGGTTGTGGTCCCCTCGGCTGGGGGCGACGGCGCTCCGCCTTCGCTGATGACTTCCACGACCTTGCGCGTGGTCGGCTCGACGATGACGATCTCATCGTTCGCCACCACGTAGTCGTAGCCGCGATACTCGGGAACGAGCTCGACGACCGGGGTCGGAAGCGGCTGGACATCGACGTCGCCGGGCAGCGGCGCCCCGACATTGACGGCGATGTTGGCGTTTTGCTCGGCGGACGTCGCGTTCAGCACCTTGGCGATCTGCACCGCATTGTCATGCGAAATCTGGGCGGAGCCCGTTGCTCGCACCTGCTGCGGATCGAGGGGGTTCCGTCCGGTCGCGGCCTCGTTGGCGCGATTGGCCGGAACGCTGGCGCCGCTAGGGCTGCCTTGTCCCGTCGCCGCCTCGTTCGTACGAGCGGGCGCGTTGGTCGGCTGGCCGTTCCGGTTTTCCGCGGGGCTCGCGGCCTGATCCGCGCGCTGTTGGGACGCCGGGGTCTTGGTCGCGCCTTGCTCGGTCTGGCGGTCCTTCCCGGCGGAGCCTTCGCTCTGCGCAGCCTTTTGGTTGTCGCGCCCCGTCTGCGGCTCCTGCGGGCGAGCCTGCGTGTCGGCCGCCTTCCCGGCGGGCGCAGGCCGGCCGCCCTCGGCGGCCCCGCCGCGCTCCGGTTTCCCGGTCTGATTTTCCGCGTCTTGCCGCCGGTCGTCCCGCGAGGGACGCGGAGCGGCCTGGCCGTCTGTCCGGAAGTTCGGGGCGGCGCGCTCGGGGCCGTTCGGCCCGGGCGCCGTTTCCGCCTTGCCGAGCTCGGGGCGATGGACGAAGGGCGCGTTCTGATCCGGTTGCGGCTGGCCCTCCTGCGCGATGGCGGCGCTCCACGCTCCAACGCTCAGGCTCGCCAGGCCAGCGGCGATCCAGGGTGCTCTCATATTTCGCTCCTCCGCGCTTGCGGTTCCCGTTTCCGCGACGCCGGAGAACGAGCAAGCCGGCCCTGAGGTTCCGGTCCTTGGAAACGCCTGCGACGGAGCGCCCTTTCGGCGACGCCGACAAATCCTTCTGGAAACCACAAGTCCGTGGTAGGGTCTGAATTGAGCCGCCGCCGTTCGCGTGTGTTCGGACAAGCACGGGGACGAGACGGTCGCCTTTTTCGGGTCGAACCCTTGGGCGGTCGCTACGCCTTCAGAATCCGTTGGAGCGGCCGTTACGGGGGCAACCGTCTGAAAACGTTCAAAACGGCAATGGGCAACGCTTGCAGAAAGTTGGCATGGATTAGGGTTCGGCGCCCTGTCGGCTTGGGAGGCTCAGCCTTTGCGCTTGGGTCCCCGACCCGGCTGGCGAAAGGCAACGCCCACGCCTGCCACGCCAGAGAGCTTTGGGCTGTCCCTTGTAAAATCGTGACCCGATTCGGCGCCCAAGCCCTGAGAAAACACGGCGCCTGCCAGAACCGCGCGGCCGGGGCGAGCCTGCGGCGAGACGAGACAGAAGCGGCCGACGCGCCGCCATTTGACGTCGGGCCGCTGGACGCCGAAAACGGGCCCAGTCCGAGGAAAGCCATGACTCCTTTTTCCGTCATTCGCGCCCGCGCTGAGGCGCGCAAGGGCGGCCCCGAGAAGCTCGCTGCGCTGTTGCCGCCGAAGCCCGATCGCGAGTCGCTTAAGAAACTCCCGGATGACCGCGCGCTCGCGGAGATGACGAAACGCGTTTTCTCGGCCGGCTTCGCCTGGAGCGTGATCGAGGCGAAGTGGCCGGGCTTCGAGGAGGCCTTCCTCGGTTTCGCGCCGTCGCGGCTCGCCTTCGAGCCGGACGACTTTTGGGACGCCCTCGCGAAGGACGCGCGCATCGTCCGTAACGCGGCAAAAATCCAGTCCGTGCGCAGGAACGCCGCCTTCGTCCTGGCCGTTGCGAAGGAGCACGGAAGCTTCGGCCGGTTCCTCGCCGGTTGGCCGTCGTCGGACGAGATCGGCCTCTTGGACCTGCTCGCCCAACGCGGCGACCGGCTCGGCGGCATGAGTGGGCAGATGTTCCTGCGTTTCATCGGCTGGGATGGATTCGCGACGTCGAAAGACGTCGTCGCCTGCTTGCGCGACGCCGGCCTCGACGTCGCGGAGGAGCCCAAGTCGAAGGGCGACCTCAGGCGGATCCAGGCGCAATTCAACGCCTGGGCCGAAGAAACCGCCCTGCCTTACGTCCACCTCTCCCGGATCTGCGCCTATTCGATCGGCGAAAACCATGGCGGCGAGCAACTGACCGAGATGCCGGATTGACGGCGCAAATTCTGTCCCCCGCGACGCCGAAGGCTGGAGCTCTCCGAGCCGCGCTCGCCGTCGCCCAGAATTTCAGAATTTGCTTGCGGAACACAGCGTGAACGGCTAGCGTCTGTTCGTGATTTGTTTACGGCGCGTGGTGATTCTGGTCGCGGTTCATCCGGTCCTTCCAACCACGCAGGGTTGTTCGGAGTCTTTCATGCTAACCAAGAAGCAGAGCGAGTTGTTGCGTTTCATCCACGAGCGCCTTCAGGAGGACGGCGTCCCGCCCTCCTTCGACGAGATGAAGGACGCGCTCGACCTGCGCTCGAAGTCCGGCATTCATCGCCTGATCATGGCGCTCGAAGAGCGGGGATTCATCCGCCGCCTCGCCAATCGCGCCCGCGCGATCGAGGTGCTGCGCCTGCCGGAATCGGCGACGGTCGCCGCGCCGCGGCCGCAAAAATTCTCTCCAAGCGTCATCAACGGCGACCTTGGTCGTCTCCGTACGCCGCAGCAGGCGTCCGGCCCTGATGAACGCGCACCCGTCATGATCCCGCTGATGGGCCGGATCGCGGCCGGCACGCCGATCTCCGCCATTCAGACGCGCATGGACACGATCGCCATGCCACCGGACTTCCTCGGGTCCGGGGACCATTTCGCCCTCGAGGTCCGGGGCGACTCGATGATCGAGGCCGGCATTTTCGAAAGCGACATGGTGATCATCCGGAAGCAGGACTCGGCCGAGACGGGGGACATCGTCGTGGCGCTGATCGACGACGAGGAGGCGACGTTGAAGCGATTGCGCAAGCGCGGCGCCTCGATCGCGCTCGAAGCGGCGAACCCGGCCTACGAGACCCGGATTTTCGGACCCGACCGCGTCCGCGTCCAGGGCAAGATGGTGAGTCTGTTCAGGCGCTACTGAGGGACGAGAAAAGTCTGCCCCGCCCCGCAAGGGCCCGGACGATGCGACGGAATCCGGGGCCCCGCGGAGCGTTCGGTCGGCCGGCAGCGCCGTTCGACAATTTTGACGATACGCCCTTTGGCTTTCATGACAATGCTTCATGTCCCGATCGCGCAATTCGTCTTTAATTTACCTAAACGCGCATAGTTAAAAGAGGACGGAACCAGGAACAGAGGCGAGTTAAGACTCACCTGCGGCGGCCAAAACGTAGCGTTGTGTTAACTCAATTTCGTTAAGAGGGGCGAGGAGGACGCGAAACCATTCGCCTGTTGACGCCGTTGCGGGCGGACTTGCCGCCCCTTCGAGCCTGCCCCAGACAGGAATCTGTCATACGGAGGTGATTCGTGCCTGCAGAGGCGCCGTTTCGCAGCGATTTCGAGTTGGACTGCGCGACTGGCGAACCCGCGTTCACGGTCGATCTCGACGGGTTCGAGGGTCCGCTCGACCTGCTGCTGGGGCTCGCCCGGCGCCAGAAGGTCGATCTCGCCCGGATTTCGGTCTTGGCGCTCGCCGAACAATACCTCCTGTTCGTCGAGGCCGCGCGCAAGCAGAGGCTCGAGCTCGCCGCCGACTATCTCGTCATGGCGGCATGGCTGGCGTACCTGAAGTCGCGCCTTCTCCTGCCGGCCCCCCCGCAGGCCGCCGAGCCCGACGCCGCGGACCTCGCCGAGGCGCTCGCTGTGCGACTCCGCAAGCTCGAAGCGATCCGAAAGGCGGCTGGGCTCCTGTTCAACCGCACCCGCCTGGGACGCGACGTGTTCGGCCGCGGCGCCCCGGAGGCCGTCGAGGTCGCGCGACGTTCGCACTGGGAGACCAACCTCTACGATCTGCTTGCGGCTTACGCGCGCCAGGCTCAAAAGCACGCCCGCGCCCGGGTCCGCTTCAAGGCGCGGGAAGTCTGGTCGCTTGCCGAAGCGCGCGAGGCCTTGGCTCGCCTCATCGGCATGAGCTTCGAGTGGACCGCCTTCGACGACTGGCTGCTTGCGGCCTGCCTCGATCCGGGCATGCGCCGCAGCGCCCGCGCGTCCTCATTCTCGGCGTCGCTCGAGCTCGTGCGCGAGGGCAAGATCGAGATCCGGCAGGAGAAGACCTTCGCTCCGATCTGGATTCGCCCTGCCGCCACGCCCCCGGCGGAGGAGCAGGCCGCATGACGGCGGCTCCCGAAAAGACCAGGAAAGGCGCCCCATGGCCCGGATGAGAACCGCCGGCAACGTCGCCCAGCTTTTCGACGCGATCGCGCCGCGCGCAACGCCGGAGGACATCCGCATCGCCGAGGCGATGGTGTTCGCTTCATCCGAGCCGTTGGAAGAATCGGCGATCGCGGCTCGACTTTCCGACGGCGCCGATGTCGCGGCGATCATGGAGGAGTTGCAGCGCCTCTACGCGGGCCGAGGAGTGAACCTTGTCCGGGTGGCGCGGCGCTGGACCTTCCGCACCGCCGAGGACCTTTCGTGGCTGCTTGCCCGCGAGGACGACGACAAGCGCAAGCTCTCCCGGGCCGCGATCGAGACTCTGGCGATCGTCGCCTACCACCAGCCCGTCACCCGCGCCGACATCGAGGAGATTCGCGGCGTGGCGGTGTCGAAGGGCGCGCTCGACGTCTTGATGGAGGCCGGCTGGGTGCGCATGCGCGGCCGTCGCAAGGCCCCGGGCCGGCCGATCACCTATGGCACCACGACGGAGTTCCTGATTCAGTTCGGCCTCGACGCGATCGGCGACCTTCCCGGCCTCGACGAACTGCAGGCGGCCGGGCTGTTCGACGGCAAGCTGCCGGCGGGCTACGGCGTTCCCCAGCCGAGCGACGAGCCGGCGCTCCGGGCGGACGAGGACCCGCTCGACGACGCAGGTCCGCTGGCGGAGGCCTGGGGACAGATCACGCCAGACGAACCGACGTGAAGACGTCGGGCGCGCGCGCTTAACGTCACGAAACCGCCGGAAACGAAGGGGAATCTACGAGGATGTTTGTCCCTGGAGACATCATGGTTTCGAGACTCGTCGGCGCCGTCTTTTGCCTCGCCCTGACAGGGGCCGCATGCGCCGGCGCCTCTGCGGCGCCCCTCGCCGCCCATCGGGCCGCCTACGACATTTCGCTGATCGACCCGGATTCGCCGTCCCTCGGTTTGGTTCAGACTCCGGTCGCGGCGACCGGGCTGATTGCTTACGAATTCCGGGGCTCGGCCTGCGACGGCTACACGTCCAGCTTCCGCCAGATGACCAAGATGGAGCGGAGTGAGGGCGCTCCCCTCGCCATGGACGTCAACGCCACGTCGTTCGAGGCGGCCGACGGCGCGTCGATGCGGTTCAAGATCGACACCCAGGGCGTTCAGGACGCGCCACCGGTCGCCGGCACCGCAACACGCAGCGCCAATGACGACCTCAAGGTCGAGCTCACGGAGCCGGCCGCCAAGACGATCGATTTCGGCCGCGACGTTCTGTTTCCCACCCAGCACGTGGAGCGCCTGATCGACGCGGCCAGGAGCGGCGGGGGCGTGGTGCAGGCGAGGGTCTATGACGGCTCGGACACAGGCGCCAAGATCTACGCCACAATGGCCGTGATCGGCAAAGAAGCGACCAAGCCGAGCGAGGACGCGACGAACGCGGAGGCGCTGAAAGACGTCCGCCGCTGGCCGGTCGTGGTGTCGTATTTCAACGAGGCGTCGAAGGACACCGCGCCGGAATACACGTTGAGCTACGACCTCTACGAGAATGGCGTGTCGGGGAGCCTCAAGCTCGACTACGGGACGTTCGCGCTGCGCGCGCAACTGCGTAGGCTCGAAATCCTGCCCGCGTCCGTCTGCGGGAAGGCGCGTTAGCCTGTCATCGTTTCGGCCTGCCTGCCCGGAAGGCGAGGCCGCGCTCGACCGCGGCCGCGCCGAATTTCTCGCGCAGCGCCGCGATCGCCGTCTCCCGCGACTTCTCGCGGCCGGAGTCGCCCTCCAGAAGGTCGCCTTCGTCCGCGTCGGTAGCCGGCGCGAGGTCCGTGGCCGCGACTCCGATCAGCCTGTAGGCGGCTCCGTCCGGCTGCGCTTCGAGCAGCGGTCGGGCGACGGCGAACAGCCGCGGCGCGAGTTGGGTCGGCGGCAGGCCGGCGCGGCTCCGGGTCCGCAGGCTGAAGTCCGGCAGGCGGAGCTTCAGCGTAACGCCGCCGGCGGCGAGCCCCGCCTTGCGCAGCCGAGCGGCGACCCGGTCGCAATGGGCGAGCAGCACGCGGATGAGTTCCTCCCGGTCTCCGACGTCGACGTCGAAAGTGGTTTCGCTGGAAATGCTCTTCGTCTCCCTATCGGGGCTGACGCGCCGCTCGTCGATCCCCTGCGCGAGCCGCCAGAGCCGCCTGCCGTCGTCGCCCAGGCGCGCGGCGGCGGCTTTTTCGTCGATCCGCTGCAAGTCGCCGATCAGACGGAAACCGAGGCGCTCGAGCTTCGCCTCGCCCGCCCTGCCGACGCCCCACAGCCGGCCCACGCCCTGCGGCGCGAGCCAGGCCTTCGCCTCCTCCCGGCGAAGCCAGGCGAAGCCGCGCGGCTTGTCGAGTTCGGACGCCATCTTCGCCAAAAACTTGCAGTAGCTGAGGCCGACAGAGACGGTCACACCGATCTCCTGTTCGACGCGGCGTGCGAAGCGGGCGAGCGTCTCCGCGGCCCCTCCTCCGTTTGCGCCCTCGCATCCGGTCAGGTCGAGAAAGGCCTCGTCGATCGACAGCGGCTCGACCAGCGGCGTCAAGCCCTGCATCAGCGCGCGGATCTCCTGGCCGACGCGGGCATATTTCGCCATGTCCGGCGGCAGGACGACAGCCTCGGGACAGAGCGCGTGCGCCCGCGCCATGGGCATGGCCGAGCGGACGCCGAAGGTGCGCGCGAGGTAGCAGCAGGTCGAGACCACGCCCCGCGGTCCCGACCCCCCGACAATCAGCGGCTTGTCGCGCAGCGCCGGATCGTCGCGCTTCTCCACGGAAGCATAGAAGGCGTCGCAATCGACGTGGGCGACGTCGAGGTTGGCGGTCGCGCCGAGATCGACCGCCCTCGGCGAGCCGCAACGCGGGCAGCGCGGGGCGTCGAGCCGCCGCGTCAGGCAATCCCGGCAAAGGACCGGCCCCGCGCCGTCGCTCACGGCTCGGCCCCCGGCGGCGGGCCGCGCATCGCCTCGAACGCGCGCATCACCTCTTCCGGCCGGCGGCCCGACTCGGCGGCGAAGGCGACGAGAAGCCGCTCGTCGGCAGCCAGATAATCGAGGACGGAGACGAGGAACCCGGGGTCGGCCGCGGCGCGCCGGAGGTTGTGAGGACCTAGACCGGTGACCGCCAGGAAGCGCTCCAGGCGCGTCTCGTCCGCGGCGATAAACGCCAGCGCCTCGACCGCCAGATCGCGTCCGGCTTCGACGCCTGTGGATGACCGGTCCCTCCGCGGCGCGCGCATGGCCCAATTCTCCCTTTGTCAAGCTCTATGAGTTAATGTCCGTGCGCAAGCGCCCCCGCCTGCTGTTGGAACCACGCCCATGGCGAAGACCGTGCTCATCGTCGAAGACAATGAGCTCAACATGAAGCTCTTCAACGATCTCGTCGAAACGCGCGGGCACAAGATCGTGCAGACCCGCAGCGGCATCGAAGCTGTGGATATCGCCCGGAAGCACCGCCCGGACCTCATCCTGATGGACATCCAGCTTCCCGAAGTCTCCGGACTCGAGGTCACCCAGTGGCTCAAGGACGACGATGAACTCCGGCATATCCCGGTCATCGCCATCACCGCCTTCGCCATGAAGGGCGACGAGGAGAAGATTCTCCGCGGCGGCTGCGAAGCATACCTGTCAAAACCAATCTCGGTCGCCAAGTTCTTCGAGACGATCGACCACTTCCTCGGGTCGCCGGCGAAGGCGTGAGACGGCGTGCGCCGGCGCCGGACGGTCCCGCGCGCGCCGAGCGCCAAACGGCCGAGCGCCCGGCGAAGCGTCAAGCCCGACGCGCCCCCAAAACCCGAAGGCGCATTCTCCTCGCGTTTGCGGTCGGCGTTGTCGTCTGCGCGCCGACACTGGCGCCGGCCCAGGCTCTCGGCGATCGAAGCGACGCCGGCCTGGACGCCGACGACGCGCGCACGCAGGCGCTCCTCGGCACGCTCGATCTCGCGACGCCCGAACCCTTCGACAACCTCTACGCGACGGCGCCCGGCGCCGAGCAGCAGGTTGTGACGCCGCAAATCCGGTTCAATGCGCTTGCGCCCCTGAACTTCGACTCGAACGCTCAAGCTGTGAGCTCTGGCGGAACGCAAACCTGGGGCGCGTTTCCAGTCGCCAATTTATCTGCGGCCGCTCCAGTCGGCGGGCTGCCGTTCCGTGTATCGGTCACCGCCAATTCCGAGTTCAAACGCTTCTTCGACGCCTCGGAGGCCGATATCGACCGGCTGACCTTTTCGGGCCGACTGCAATACGTCGACCCGACAAACGACCAGGCGCTCTCGCCTTACTTCGCCATCACGCCGCGTTTCAGCTACCTGCCGACCTTCTCCGATCAGACGGAGGCGCGGCAGGACTTCAACCTCGGATTCAACAAGCGTTTCAATTTCGACGGCGCCTTCCGGCCCGTGCCGATCGCCGCCGCCACGTCCGCCGAGACGGTCTGGTCCTTCGGCCTCACGGCCTTTGCGCAGAGGCGCGAGCGCGAGCCGCGCCTCTCGTCGGACGCGCTCTTTCTCATTCCCTCGGCGTCGTGGGTCATTTCGGAGAACTGGAACGCAAGCTTCGCCGTCCAGCTGCTCGGACGTTGGTTCGACGCGGACCCATTTGGGGAGAAGAGACGCGACTGGGAGGCGCAGCCGATTGCGACCTCGAGGATATCGTTCCAGCGTCCCTTTTCGGAGGCGACCGCTTCGCCAACCTTATCGGCCGGCCGGCCATCGACCTGCAGGGCTCTCATCTGGACGTCTGGTCGACGGCGCCGGGCGCCAGCTACGGCCAGTGGGAGGCGAGCGCGACAATCAAGTTCGGATGGCGGTTCTGAAACGGCCGCCTGGATTCCCCGCGCATGGCGACGCCCGGCGAAGATGCGAAGCCGCGGGCGGATCGCGCGCCTTCAGCGCCCGACTCGGTTTCCCTGTTCGGCGTCCTCATCGGCGCTGCGACCGGACGACGTCCTCCCGTCGTCGCCCTCCGCCTGAAGAACGGCTCAGGCCGGCCCCAGGCGCGCGTTGATCGCCGCGAGGTCGGCGCGAGCGCGGTCGAGATCGAAGGGCTCGGGCGGGCGGAGGACTGCGAGCGCCGCCTCGGCGCGGCGCAGGCTCTCTCCGGCGAGCGGCGGCGCGACGGAGGCGACGGCGCGGGCCTCGTCGAGATTGCCGTTGCAGTGGAGCGCGAGGTCGAGCCCCGCCGCGAAGATTGCGCTCGTGCGCTCCTCGAACGAGCCCTTGAGCGCGTTCATCGAGACGTCGTCGCTCATGATCAGACCGGAAAAGCCGATTTCGCCCCGCATGATCTCGTCGACGATGCGCCGCGAGGACGTGGCGGGGCGGTCCGGGTCGAGCGCGCGATAGACCACGTGGGCCGTCATCGCCATCGGCAGGCCGGCGAGCACCCGGAACGGCGCGAAGTCGCGCTCAAGGTCCTCGCGCGACGCCTCGACGACCGGCAACTCGTGATGGCTGTCCGCCCGGGCCCGGCCGTGACCGGGCATGTGCTTGATCACCGGCGTGACCCCGCCGGCCAAAAGCCCTTCCGCGAAAGCCAGACCGAGCGCCGCGACGCGGCGCGGGTCGTCGGACCACGCGCGCGCGCCGATGACGGCGTGGGTCCCCGGTTCGGCGACATCGAGGACCGGGGCGCAGTCGATGGCGATCCCGACCTCGTTGAGGTCATGGGCGATCAGGCGGCCAATCAGCCGAGCCGCGGCCTCGGCCACGTCGGGCGCGAATTCGGCGCCGATCCGCCCGGCGGCGGGATAGGCGGGCCAGTTCGGCGGCCCCATCCGCTGGACGCGCCCGCCCTCCTGATCGATCAGCACCGGCGCGTCGTCGCGCTCGACGCAATTGCGGAAGTCGTGCGTCAGCGCGCGGAGCTGGTCACGGTCGGCG
>NZ_JBKQOT010000473.1:0-4082 GCF_052145395.1 Roseiarcus sp. | reverse complement strand
ACCACAGATTGCTCACCCGGCCGGTGAGCCCAAGGAGACGAAGAGTCGCGCTTCATGCCCTTGAGAATGCGCGATTCTCGCCCTCACGCCAAAACCAAACTGCCGTTTCTAGGATCAACGGCAATGTGCAGGCCGCCAAGCGCAAAGCCAAAGGCTACCGAACCAAGCGAAATCTCAAAGCCATCGTCTTACCCACTCCCTTCAGCGAGGAGCCTCCGCACGGAACCGACCGCTACCGTCGCCAGTCGATGGTGCTCGTGCCCAAGGACACGGTCGGCGTCCGCGTCATTCGTTCGTTACCGGTGCTGGGCTTCTACGGCGTGCCGGATCGGGCGTCCGAAGTCCTGTTCGAAAACGTACGCGTGCCGGTCGGCAACGTCCTTCTCGGCGAAGGCCGCGGCTTCGAGATCGCCAAGGGACGCCTCGGTCCCGGTCGTATTCATCATTGCATGCGCCTGATTGGGCTCAGCGAGCGCGTGCTCGAGCGGATGTGCCGACGCGCCGAGCAGCGCGTCGCTTTCGGCAGGCCGCTGGCCGAACAGACAGTCACCCTGGAGCGGATCGCCGAGGGCCGGATCATGATCGAGCAGGCTCGCCTTCTGACGCTGAAGGCCGCCTACATGATGGACAGCGTGGGCAATAAGGCGGCGCGCCAGGAGATCGCGATGATCAAGGTCGTTGCGCCGAACATGGCCCAGCGGATCGTCGATTGGGCCATCCAGATCTTCGGCGGCGGCGGCACGTCGAACGATCACTTTCTTGCCGCCGCGCTGGCCACGACTCGGCTTCTCCGATTGGCGGACGGACCGGACGAAGTTCACCGCAATCAGATCGGCAGGCTAGAGCTCAGACGCTACCAGAACAGCAATCCCTCACGCACCGGCGGCGAGGGCAGGCAGCTTTCCCTGGAGGAGGCAGAATCCTGGGCTGGCGACGGCCTCTGGCCCAACCCGGCGCTTCGGCAATGAGCAGGCGCGTCGAGGGCAAGAAGGCGCTGATAACCGGAGCAGCGCAGGGCATCGGCGCCGCGAGCGCGCTCGCGCTCGCTCGGGAAGGCGCAAGAATCCTGCTGACCGACCTGAATTCGGATGGCGCCCCGGAGACCGCCGAACGCATCAACCGCGTCGTAGGCGCGCCGGTCGCTTTCGCAATGCGTCAGGGCGTGACGGTCCAGTCCGACTGGATCGAGGCGGTCGAGAACGCTGGGACGCTGCTCGGGGGACTGTCTGTGCTGGTCAACAATGCGGGCGTTGCGACGGTCGGATCGGTCGAAGACTTGACGCTTGACGAATGGCGGCGAGGAATGAGCGTCAATGCCGACAGCGTCTTTCTCGGATGCAAATTTGCATTACCCGCGCTTCGAGAAAATCAGCCCGGCTCGATTATCAACGTGTCGTCGATTGCCGGTTTGATCGCATCGCACAATTTTGCGAGCTACAACGCTTCGAAGGCCGCTGTATGGCTTCTAAGCAAGTCTGTCGCGCTCCACTGCGCGCGACAAGGCTGGAACATCCGCTGCAATTCGATCCATCCAACGTTCATCCAGACGCCAATCCTGAAGGCGCTGGTGGGAAACCGCGATGAAGCGACAGTGATGGAAAAGCTAAGGCGCCAGGTGCCTCTCGGCCGGCTCGGGGACGCTGACGACGTCGCTAACGCTGTGGTTTATCTCGCTTCGGACGAAAGCAGTTTCATGACGGGAGCGGAGATCAAGCTCGACGGCGGCATATCAGCGATGTGAAGAGCTGCTGTCACCTTCTCACGACGGGACCGCGAATACAGGCCTTCCGAAAAAGCGCCGCGGCTCCTAACAGGCCCGCTCATCGCTGCCTCTACGCGTTATGCCGGCGGGCTCTCTTGGCGCCGTCGGCGACCTCTCGTTAGTCGTCAGCGCGTTGGCGCCGCTCGAACCAATGCGACCGCGAGCAGCGTCTTCAGGACTGTCGCCCAGAGGAACGGAACGACGCCGATCGCAAGGGCCTTCGCCGGACCGAGGAGGCAAGCGAGCCAGCTGAAACCTAGCACAAACACGAAATAGTGCCCGGCGGCCATGGTCAATATGGCGCCGCGCCACGACCGGGACGACCCGCGTTCAGAGAGGGCGCCGACAATCCAGGCCGCGACCAGAAACCCGGCCAGGTATCCGGCGGTCGGACCGAAGAAATAGGTCGGTCCAGCCGTGGCCCCGGCGAAGACAGGCAGCCCGAGAAAACCCTCAAGCAGGTAGAGCGCTACCGTCGC
The DNA here is from genome assembly GCF_052145395.1 of Roseiarcus sp. Classification (NCBI taxonomy): domain Bacteria; kingdom Pseudomonadati; phylum Pseudomonadota; class Alphaproteobacteria; order Hyphomicrobiales; family Roseiarcaceae; genus Roseiarcus; species Roseiarcus sp. The sequence goes on along the minus strand of NZ_JBKQOT010000473.1, from coordinate 1,841 downwards.
GGCCGCCAATCCTGAACCGAGGGCCGGACCGAGCAGAAGGACGACCAGCGTCTGCAAGGTCATCGGCACCGGATAGAACGGGACTTCTAATTTCGCTGAAACGGCCAGGGCTAGAGACCCCGCGATCATCCAGAACAGAGCCCGCGCGAAGGACGCCTTGGCGGCGTCGGCGCCGACAATTGTCTCGATGGTCGAGTTCTCGAGGTTCTTCATGGTCTTTCCTCAATTGTGGACAACCCGGGCGACTTGGTGCTCGCAGAAGCGCCAGAAAGCGCATTTGAAATCTGCGACGCAACGGACAGAGGAACCTTGATGTTCAGATCGAGCAGCATCTGTCCCATGCCTTTTCCGAGTGGGTCGATCCGCGTAGAGGCCGGTCCGCCGCCGTCCAGTGCGCCATGGAGAAGGAAGTTGATGGCGTGGATGCCGGGCACGTGAAAGCGCTCGACCCCGCCGGTCATCAGGTGCGCGAAGTAGCTCTTGACCACGTCCGGCGTCACGGCGCGCCAAATTAACGGGAGCCACTCCGGGCAGCGCGCGATGACGCCGATGTTCGAGATGTCGCCCTTGTCGCCGCTGCGCGCCCACGCGAGTTTAATGAGCGGCAGTTCGACGGATGGTTCGTCCGGAGACCCCGCCCACGCCTCGGGTTCAGGACTCAGGGAAGGCGGCGTCGCCGGCCCTTCGTTGATCGGGATCTCCACTTCCGTCCGCTGGCCGTTCAGCCAGTAACCGACCGGCGCTTCGGACTTCGAGATCAAGAAGGAGAATTGTGTGACCAGCGGGGACGGGGACGGCCGGCCGCCCCCTGGGCTCGTGGTGCCAGGCGACCAGGATGTGCCGGACGGCGCGATCTCCCGCGAGAAGATCTCCAAGGCCTTTTTGTCGGGATGATCGACAACGACGCGAACCATGACTTCGCGGGCGGCCGAGGTCCGCGCATGCGGCCCATAGAGCGATTCCGCGCCGAGGAGTTCTATCCGCGCGCTCGAGAAGTCTCCGAAACCCTTGTCGATCAGAATCCGCCGCGCGCGTGCGACAACCGCTTCTCCCGTACGGCGCGCCTTCGCCGCGGCGTCGATACCAATGATGACCATCGAGCCCGTGCATCGATATCCGTTCAACGCGGTCGCCGACACCTTATAGAACCCGCTCGGCGCCCGCCCTTTGGCCCCTGCGACGAGGACGTGATCGTCGTCGATCTGGGAAATCCGGACGTCGCGAAAGTCGCAGGTGACGTCGGGGAGCAGGTAGGCGCCCGGATCTCCAATTTCGTAAAGCATCTGCTCCGCGATGCAGGCGCTCCTGATGAAGCCGCCCGTGCCCTCGGGCTTCGTGACGACGAAAGATCCGTCGCTGTTGCACAAAACGATCGGATAGCCGATGGCTGCCCAATCCGGCACGGATTCCCAATCCGTGTGAAGCCCTCCGGTCGCCTGGCAACCGCATTCGATAATGTGACCCGCTAAGCTTCCGCCCGCGAGTCGGTCGCAATCATCAGGCGACCAACCAAATTCGTGTATCAGCGGACCGAGCGTAACGGCGCTGTCGACTCCGCGGCCGGTGATGACAATGTCAGCGCCGGCCGCCAGCGCGCGCGCGACCGGGAGCGCCCCGAGATACGCGTTCGCGCTCAAAACATGAGCCGGCAGCGGGGCGCCCGAGAACATATCCTTGACGCCCTGCTCTCGTAGCCGCGGCATCATCTCCCTGACGTCATCGCCCTCGACAACTGCAATAGAAGGGGAGACCCCGAGAGATTGGGCCAGCGCCTGCAGTGCCTCAGCGCACCCCTTGGGATTGATGCCGCCGGCGTTGGCGATGAACTTGACGCCGTCTTT
>NZ_JBKQOT010000472.1:0-7513 GCF_052145395.1 Roseiarcus sp. | reverse complement strand
CGAGACCGACCCCCATCCAAGCCCGCGCCTTCGATCTCCTCGGCCTCAAAATCGCCGCGTAGGCAGAACGCGATGCGCCCGTCGAGTCACGTCAATGACTTGCGCTCACAAACACCGGAAGTTCGGCTTAGGCCGACCCGTCCCGAAAGTCGAACGCTGACCAACCAATCAGATTAAAGGCGATGTCGACCAATGGAAACGAACGATGCCGTTATTTCGCCATATCCAGCTGCGAGAGGGCCCGGCTTCCGTCAACGGAAACGAGGCCTTGTAGATGAAGAAGTACGTGGTTGCTTTCGCGTTGCTCTGTGGTTTTACAGGTACGGCTGCGGCCGGCGAACTAGGTTTGGCTTCATATTACCAATATCCTCATAAAGGTGGACTGATCGCCGCACATCGCACTCTGCCGTTTGGGTCGCAAGTGCGGGTGACGAATTTGGCAAACGGCCGCACGACGGTCGTGAAGATTATCGACCGCGGGCCGTTCATTCGGGGCCGGATCATCGACGTGTCGGTCGCGGCGGCGTCGGCTCTGGGGTTCAAGCAATCGGGCGTCGCCCCCGTCCGGATCGAAAAGCTCTGATCCCGGCCCACCGGCGGTTCGCTTGTCTTCCAGTCGGCAGAGAGGGGCGCGACAGGCGGCGACAATCGGCGCGTCTGCGGCCCATGCACGACAAGCCAGCAGATTTGGCGTCTCGCCGGAGCGCGGGGCGCGGCCGTCTTCCGGCGGCCGCGCCTCGGGTTCAGTTTCCGCCTTCGAGCAGGCGGCGCGCGATCACCTGCGCCTGGATTTCGGCCGCGCCCTCGAAAATGTTGAGGATGCGCGCATCGCACAGCACCCGGGAAATCGGATACTCGAGCGCGAATCCGTTGCCGCCGTGGATCTGCAGCGCGTTGTCCGCGGCGGCCCAGGCCACCCGCGCGGCCAAAAGCTTCGCCATGCCCGCCTCGAGGTCGCAGCGCCGGCCCTCGTCCTTGGCGCGGCCGGCGAAATAAGTGATCTGGCGAGCGATGTGGATCTCGACCGCCATCATCGCCAGCTTGTCGGCGACGCGAGGAAAGTGGATGAGCGTCTTGCCGAACTGCACGCGCTCCTTGGCGTAGCGCAGGCCGAGCTCGAAGGCGCACTGGGCGACCCCGACCGCGCGCGCTGCGGTCTGAATCCGGGCCGACTCGAAGGTCTCCATGAGCTGCTTGAAACCCTGTCCTTCGACGCCGCCGAGGATAGCGTCGGCGGGGACGCGGAAGCCGTCGAAGGCGATCTCATATTCCTTCATGCCGCGGTAGCCGAGCACCTCGATCTCGCCGCCCGACATGCCCTTGGCGGGGAACGGATCCGAGTCGGTCCCGCGCGGCTTCTCGGCGAGCACCATCGAGAGGCCCTTGTAGCCCTTCTCCTCCGGGTTGGTGCGGACGAGCAGAGTCATCAGGTCGGCGCGGACCGGGTGGGTGATCCACGTCTTGGCGCCGTTGACCACGTAGTGGTCGCCTTCGCGCACTGCCCTCGTCCGGAGGCTTGCGAGGTCCGAGCCGGTGTTCGGCTCGGTGAACACCGCCGTCGGCAGGATTTCGCCGCAGGCGATTTTGGGCAGGTACTTTTGCTTCTGCGCTTCGGTGCCGCCGACCATGATGAGTTCGGCTGCGATCTCCGATCTCGTTCCGAGCGATCCGACGCCGATATAGCCGCGCGAAAGCTCCTCGGAGACGACGCACATCGCGACCTTGCCGAGCCCCATGCCGCCATAGGTCTCGGGGATGGTGAGGCCGAACACGCCCATCTCCGACAGGCCCCCGATGACCTCGAGCGGGATGTAGGCGTTGGCGCGATGCCAGCGCTGGGCGTTGGGAACGACCTCGGCGTCGGCGAATCGGCGCATTTCTCCGCGGATCGCCTCAAAAGTCTCGTCGAGGCCGGGGTCGCCGATCGCGCCCTCCGGCGCATGCCTGATGAGCTCGACAAGCGCGGCGCGATTCTGCGGCGTGTTGCCGCCCTTAATCAGCGCGTCGACGACCGCCTCGTCGCGGAACGGTTCGATGTCGGACTCGCTGAGGCCGAAGTCGGCGAGGCGGACGATCTCGCCCTGGTTCATCGGGATGCCGCCGAAAATCTGGGCGAGGTATTCGCCGAGGCCGATCCGCGTCATCAGTTCCTCAGTCGGGCCGAGGCGGCCCTCCTCGTGCATGCGTCGGGCGTAAGCGGCCAGTTCCTTGGTCGCCTCGACGTAGGTGGCGAGCCACGCGAGCCCATGGGCGGCGTGCTGTTCGGCCTCGATCTTGGCGGCGCTGAGCTTGCCGTGCGCGCTGACCCGTTCGCGAACGGCGGTCACGGCGCATTCCAGCAGGCCTTCCGCGGTGAACTGGGCCTGGCGGCCAAGATCGTCGAGCGTCACGGGCGTTTCTCCTTACATGGGCATTCGTCGCTGCTGCGGCGCAACATGCGTCCGCCGCGGGGCGGTTGCAATGCGTCCTTTCGTCGTCAATGAAGGGGAACAGCGGACGGGCGGGTGGCGTTCGGTTTCCTGTGCGGCCACAATGTCGAGGCAGGGGCGGGATCGCAGGCGTCCAGCGAGGGAAGGTTGTGCGCAAGATGGCGTCGATCATTTGGAGCGCGGCGGAGAAGTTCGCCGCCGATGACGGCTGGGCAATCGCCAGCTACATCGGCCTGACCCTGCTCATGTCGCTGTTCCCGTTCCTGATCTTCGTCGGCGCTGTGGCGGGATTCCTCGGCTCGGCGGAATTGGCGAAGGAGGCCGCAAAGCTCATCTTCACCGAATGGCCCGAGGTCGTCGCCCGACCGATCTCCCAGGAGGTGGAGAGCGTCCTGACTGCGCCGAGGGGCGGGCTGCTGACCCTCGGGGCGGTGCTGTCGTTCTATTTCGCCTCGAGCGCGATCGAGGCGCTCCGGGTTGGGCTTAATCGCGCCTACGGCCTCGTCGAGAAGCGGCCCTGGTGGCTTCTCAGGCTGCAATCGCTCGGGCTCGTTCTGGTGGGCTCGCTGGCGCTTCTGGCGCTCGCCTTCCTCGTCGTGCTCGGGCCTCTGATTCTCGACTCGCTCACCGAGTGGATGCCTTGGATCGCCGACGCCCGCAACCTGCTGAATTTCGCGCGCCTCGGCGTCGCGGGGTTCATGCTCGCGATGTCGTTGCTCCTCGCTCATCGGATCCTGCCCGCCCACCGGCCGAGATTCATCGATCTCGTTCCGGGCGTCCTGCTGACGTTCGTCGCCAGCATCGTGTTCGGCGAGGCCTTCGGCGCCTATCTGACGGAGTACGTCCGTAACTACATCTCGATGTACGCGGGCCTCGCCTCGGTGATGATCGCGCTCGTCTATCTGTATTGGGTCGCGCTCCTGTTCGTATTTGGCGGCGAGCTCAACGCCGCGATCATGCGGACCCGCGACCGGCCGTCCGCATAGCGTCGACATTCTACCCAGCTTCCACCGACTGCGCCCGTCCCCTATGTTTCAGATCAATGCCGCGGCGTTCAGGCTGTGCTAAGCGGCTTGGCGGGGTCGATGAGCGATTGGGTGCACTGGGAGGGCGAGGGGCTATGATGCTGGACGTTCCGGGGGGGCCGGTCCAAATCGGGCCGGACCGGCGAAAAGTCATCGAGTGGCGGGTGCGGGAATTGCTGGATTTGCGGTCGAGAGGCGACCTGCAGGGTTTGGCGGCGCGGCTCGCTCCGGACTTCGTTTATCGGGCGCGGGGCGCTTGGCCGATGTGGCCCTATTATGGCGGCCCGATGAGCCGCTCACAGTTCACCGGGGCGGTGGCAAGGGTCAACGCCGAATTCGACCTTGTCGAATGGGACAGCCACGAATTTCTGGTCGAAGGGGAATCTGTCGCCGCGCATGTGACCGTCTCCGCGCGCAACCGGGGCGCCGGCGCGCCGGTCGAATTCGACATCTGGTTCTATTTCCGCTTCCGCGAGGAACTCTTGGCCGAGGCGGCGATGTATGTCGATGCGGCAAGGGCGGCGCGGCTTTTGCCCGGCGGCCTCGTCGAGGTTCACCCGCATGCAGGCGCCCGGGCGCGGAGCCCGGCGGCGGCCGAGCCGCCGTCCCAGCGCGGCGCGGTCCGTACGGATGCGGCGGCGTCCGGGGAGACGGAGAACGGAGCGCCCGCAAGCGTCCGCGAGCGGATGGCCATGGAGCGCGCCGCCCGCGGTTTCTTCGCCCTGCGGGCGAAGGGCGACTCTGCCGCGATGCTCGGCCGTCTGGCGCCGGACTTCGTCTACAATCCGCTCGGGACCTGGACCAAGGCGCCGCTCATGGCGGACCGCTGCGACCGCGCCACGTTCGCCGAGTCGCTCCGGCTGGTGAACGTCGAGTTCGAGGATCTGGGCGGCGAGGTCCATGAAATGGTCGTCGACGGCGATCGGATCGCCGTTCACCGGACGATCAGGGTCCGCAACCGGGGAGCGGGGGAGATTGCCCAGGTTGACGAGTGGGTCTGCTTCCGGGTCCGCACCGGCCTCATCGTGGAAATGGCGTCATACGTCGACAGCGTCAGGGCGGCCCAAGTCGACAAGCCGCCCTACGCGCCGCCGCGATGAGAGGCCGCCCCCAAATGGCTTCGCGCGCCCGAATTCAAAGGGTTAGGCGCCAACTTCTGTCACTTTTTCGCTCTGAGCCCCCGCCTGGCGCGGTGTGAGGCAGCGTTATCGGCCTTGATCTCCCTTAAACTTTGACATTAGGAAACGCTTATGATAAGCTGATTATAATTATGAATCTCATCTATCCGTATGAACGCTTCCGGATCGGCCCATCGTCGATCAAGCGCGATACGTTGACCGCCTCGCTGTCGGGCATGGGCTCCCTTTCCGGGGCGCGAGTTCCGCATCCCCACGGCGCCGGTGGGGCGCGCGGCTCGTTTCCGCCGCGCCGCCCCGCGGACAGCGTCGCTCGGCCTCGTCTCGCAGACCGCCCTTGCCCGATTGCGCTGGCTGAAGCATGCTCGCCGTGCCGATGGCGTGGGGACGACGGGCGCTCGGCGGGGCTCGCTTGTGCAAGGAGGGGGCAACGGCCAACTGGCCGACCCAAACCAGCCCGCATCCAGTCGAAGGAATGGAGGTCGGGTCATGGCGACATTTTTCCTGCGCAGCTACGACGCCAAAGACCCAGGCTATAAACGCGTGGAATCGCCGAACGGTCTCCTCCCGCGGTTCGTGCCCGGCGAGCCGGCGATTTACGGCGACGGCGACGGAGCCTTCGTCCCTTGGGCGATCACGCCGTTGGGGAAGGTCGTCTACGCCCGTTTTGGCGAGGATCGCGCAAGGCCGAACGCCGGCGGACTGCGGTCGTATGACGGCTTCGTCAGCCAGGATCGCCGACGTCTCGCCGAATCGGCGCTCGGACTTTATGCGCTCAACCTGCCGGCCCTGACGAAATCGGCGCTCGACCATGTCACCGGCGAGCTCCTCGCGTATATCGACCGGCTGATCTACACCCGGACGACAACGCCGAAAGCGTTCAAGCAGGCCGTTTACGACGGCATCGGCCATTACTACTATACCAATGGCGGGCAGGGCTTCGGCCGCATCAGCGAACTCGACAAGAAGGTCGTGGGGGTCGACAGGGTCTACCAGGGCATCATGGGCGCGCTGAAAAGCGGCCGGGTCGACCAGCGCGTCGGCCTTCACGAGACCTTCTGCCGGAAAGTCCTATTCGACTCGGCGAAGGGCGTGAACTTCGGGCCCGGCGACCCGGTGCGGAAGACCTATGAGAGCTACGGACCAGTCCTGCGACAGGACTGGTTCGACGACAAGAACAAGCGCGGCCGCCTCGACATTCCAAAGGCCCAGCAGCCCGGGTCGAACACGTTCGGTGGCGTCATGACGACGCAGCAGGGCCTCTCCGACGTCGTGGGCGGCAACGTCGGCCAGACCGCCGTTCCGCGCGCCCGCGGGGTCGACATGTTCGCGCGTGACGTCAACCGCACCCGCGAGCCGGCCGCCGACGACTATTACGACGATCTCGATACGCGAAATCTGCTGTTCGGGGCCGGCATCTCGGGAACCACCGGGACCTGCCTACAGGCCGCGCTGGCTTTCAGCCAGAACGGAGGCCTGACTGGCGAGAGGCTTAAACAATATGTGTTCGCCATCATTGGCTATCTGGTCGGCGGCGGCATGCATTCCTTTCACGAATCCCTGGGGGTGGCGCGAAAAGTCGGAATGCCCTATTTCCCGGGCAAATATATTCCGAGCCTGCCGGATTCGTTCCTGGCGGCCGCCGAGTTTCGGAACTGGCGCGCGGAATATTACGACATCGCCATACTTGGGGCGATCCACTGGCGGCACAACCTTGGCGTTCTGCCGTCCCACCTCAATCCTGCGCTGAAGGCCGCGACCTAGCCGCGCTGCGCCGTGCTTTCCAGCGACGCGGCGTCCTCTCGGACGCCGTTTGGAGCGCCCCTTCGCATCCGCCTCGCTCGCCGAGCGCGGCTCCAGGCTCACTCGCCCTTGCCGCTAAACAAAAACGGCGCGACGTCGGAGACGCCGGGGGGTTTTGACACGGCGAAGGGGGCGGGGCGGCAGACGGCGAGGGCCGAGAGGCCGACGCGGGCGGTCAAGAGGCCGTTCAGCACGCCTTCGCCCATCTTGGCCGAGATGCGCGAGGCGATGCCGTGCCCGACGATCTGCTGGATGATGCTGTCGCCGACCGCCATGCCGCCGGTGATGGCGATGTGGGCGCCGATCGAGCGGGCGAGCTTGATCAGGCCCAAAAAGCCGGGCCGGCCGCCGTAGATCTCGGCGATCCGCCGCACGAGACGGATGATCTGGGCGATGACGAAGATCACGTCGAGGATCGCCCTCGGGCTGATGGCGGTGACAAGCGAGACGGCCTTGGCGGCCTTGGCGATCTCTGCCTGCGCCCTGTCGTCGAGCGGCCTCAGGAGCGCGCGCTCGGCGACGTCGATGAGGTCGCGCCCGTCGATGATCGCCTGGGCCGCCTCCTGAACTTGCGCGCGGGCGCGCGCAGTCTCCGGCCGGTCGCGGTAGAGCGCGATGAGCTTCGCCACCAGCTTTCGCGCGCCGTTGCGGTCGTCGGCGGCGCGGGCCGCGGCGAAGGCGACGTGCATCTCGGCGATCTTGGTCTGGCGGGAGACCGCGAAGGCTTCGCGCGCGATCAGCCCGATAAGGCCGATCCCGAACAGGATTCCGAAGGCGAGGCCGATGAGGCCCAGCGATTCGGCCTTGGCGAACAGGCCCTCGATCAGGTTCGTCGTCCAGAGGCCGAAGGCGAGCGAGGCGAGCCCCGCGACGCCCGTCCAGAAATGGCCGCCGAGGCTGAAGCGCCAGCGCGAGAGGAGCCCGGACTTCTGCGCCGCCTCGACTCCGAGCTCCGCCTCGTCGATCGGCGGCGGCGCGGTCGTGGGCGGGATCGGCTCATGCTGCGACTGGATGATTGCGGCGGGCGTCGGCGGCGCGGGCGCGTCGTCGACCGCAATGCGGACGTCGTCGAGCCGGAAGGCGCGGGGCCGGGGAGGGCGTTGGCTCATGCCAGGCGATC
>NZ_JBKQOT010000471.1:0-9874 GCF_052145395.1 Roseiarcus sp. | reverse complement strand
GTCGTCGCGCCGCTCGCCCAGGTCGCCTTCGATCACGTCTCCGGCCGGTCGCTGCCCGAGGCTTGGATCGGCCTCATCGCCTATACGATCCAGATCTATTTCGACTTCGCCGGCTATTCGAACATGGCGATCGGGCTTGGAATCGTGCTCGGCTTCACCTTCCCGCGCAATTTCAACATGCCCTATACGTCGCTCTCGATCACCGAGTACTGGCGGCGTTGGCACATCTCGCTGTCGTCGTGGCTGCGCGACTATCTCTATATCCCCCTCGGCGGCAACCGCGGCACGAACCTCAAAACCTACCGCAATCTCATCACCGTGTTCGTGCTCTGCGGCGTGTGGCACGGGGCGAACTGGACCTTCGTGCTGTGGGGCCTCTGGCACGGCGCCTTCCTCGTGGTCGAGCGCCTGGGGCTCAAGGCCTGGCTCGACCGTCTGCCGGTCGCCATCCGCTGGCTCTACGCGCTCCTCGCCGTCATCGGCGGTTGGGTGCTGTTCCGCTCGGCGGACCTTTCCACCGCCGGCGACTATTTCTTGAGCCTCGTGGGGATGAACGGCGCGGGCGACGTGAGTTTCGACATGCACGACGCGCTGAGCGACCGGGCGGTGACCATGCTCGTCATCGGATGCCTGCTCGCGATCCTGCCCCGCTTCCGGTTGCGCCTCTCCGCGCCTCAGCTCATCAGGGCCGCGGCCGACGCGGGCTGGACCTTCGCGCTGCTGATCGTCTCCATGATCACGGTGGCGGCGGGGGCCTACAGCCCCTTCCTCTACTTCAAGTTCTGACGATGTTCGCTCGAGGCCGACGCTACTTCGCCGTGCTCGCCTTCCTCATGCTGGCGGCGCCGCTCGCGGTCGGCGTCGTCATGCCGGACGGCGCTGCCTCGGTCCTCAAGGAGGGCCGCCGGCCCGCGCCCGCGCCGAACGCCCCCGAAAATCTGGCTCAGCTCGCCGAACTGCCCGCCGAGGTCGACGCCTGGCTCAAGGACCGGTTCGGGCTGAGGCAGGTTCTCATGCACGCCTACCGCCAGCTAACGAAACCGGTGCTCGGTTCCGGCGGAGGGTCGGTGCTGATCGGCCGCAGCGGCCGGATGTTCTATCTCGGCGACGACATGGTGCGTCAGAGCGCCGGCCTCGTGATGCGCGACCAGAAAGTGTCGGACGCTGTCGACCTCGTCGCCGAAATCGACGCGGCCCTGCAACATAAGGGAATCCGCTTCCTCGTCGCCGTGCCGCCGAACAGTTCGACCATCTATCAGGACGAACTGCCGGTCTGGGCGCAGAACCGCGGCCGCGACACGGAGTACGATCTCTTCTTGCGCGACCTTCGCGCGCGCGGGATCAAGACGATCGATCTCCGGCCGCCGGTTTCGGCGGCGCGCGGGACAGGCGAGATCTTCTACCTGCACGACACGCATTGGACGTTCCGCGGCGCGATCGCCGCCTTCAATGCGGTCGTTGAGGCCGACCGCCATCCGGACTGGCGGATCGATGCGGAAGCCGCGCTCGGCGCCCCGGTCGTCCGCAACGGCGGCGACCTCGCCCGCATTCTCGGCGTCGAGGATCAGACCACGGAGAGGGCCCGCATGCTGGCGGTCCCGCCGGCCGGCAAGGCGACGAACCTGACCGGGGGGCCGACGCCGGACTCCGAGATCGACACGGGGCGGCCTGGGCCGACCGTGCTCATCATCGGCGATTCCTTCACCGAGAGTTTCTTTCCGCCGCTGCTGGCGCAGCATGCCGGGCGCGTCAATTGGATGCACTTCCAACACTGCGCCTTCGACTGGACGGCGATCGACCGCTACCGTCCCGACGAGGTGTGGTGGATGCCGACCGAACGGGCGCTCTATTGCGATCCCGGCGCGCGGCCGCAAGGCTTCGCGGCCGAACAGGCCGCGAAATAGCATGGACGGCCGAGCCGAAGCGGTCGTCGGCGCAACCCCGCGCCCGGAAGGGGAGGCCGCGGCGCGGCCGGCCCTTTTGGCGCGTCGCCGACGCCGGTTTGCGGCGCTGGCCTTTGGGCTGCTCGTCGCGCCCCTGGCCGTCGGCCTCGTTGCGCCCGACAGTCCGGCGACCGTCGAGGCCGAGGGACGTCGGCTCGCGCCGGCGCCCGGCGCGCCCGGAAGCTGGGCCGACTGGCTTAAGCTACCGGCCGAGACCGACGCCTTCCTCAAGGATCATTTCGGTTTGCGCCACGCGATGATCCAGGCCCATCACGACCTGACCAAGCCCATGCTCGGCTTCGGCGGCACGGAGGTGCTGGTCGGTCGCGACGGGCGGATGTTCTATCTCGGCGACGACCTCGTCCGCCAGAGCGCGGGACTCGTGGTGCGCGACGAGCGGGTCGCCGAGACTGTCGACATGCTCGCGAGAATGCGCGACGAACTGCAGAAGCGCAGGATCAGGTTCCTCGTCGCCTCGCCGCCGAATTCCGCGACCATCTACAACGACGACCTGCCGGTCTGGGCGCAGAACAAGGGGCGGCGCACCGAATACGACCTCTTCCTCGCCGAGCTCGCCAAGCGCGGAATCCAGACGGTCGATCTCCGTCCGCCGCTCGCCGCGGTAAAGGCCGTCGACAAGGCCTATTTCCTGTACGATTCGCACTGGACGGCGCTCGGGGCGATCGCGGCGTTCAACGCGATCGCGGAAGCCGACGGCCACACGGACTGGGCGATCGACCCCGAGAGGGCGCTTGCGCCGCCGAGCCTTCGGACGGCCCTCGACGTGGCGCGCGTGGCCGGCGTTGAGAAGGGCCTGAGCGAACCGAACCAGGAGCTCGGCCTGCCTGAAGGCCGGCGCGAGGCGGAGCTGTCGCCGCGGCCCATGCCCGATCACGTCCAGGCCTCGGACCAGCCCGGGCCGACGGTCCTGGTGATCGGCGATTCCTTCACCACCGACCTCTTCACCACCATGCTCGTCCAGCATGTCGCGCGGGCGATCTGGATCAACCACCAGCGCTGCGGCTTCGACTGGAAGTGGATCGACGTCTACCACCCCGACGAAGTCTGGTGGGCGCCGACAGAGCGCTTCATGAGCTGCAAGTCGGGCGTCTGGCCAGTTGGGCTCAGCCGGTGACGCCCACGATGATTGCGCGTCATCGCCGCTACTTCGCATGCGCCGCCGCGCTTGTTCTCGCCGCGCCGCTCATCGTCGGCCTCGTCGCGCCCGACGGCCCGGCAAGCGTGCTGAAGGAGGGACGACGGCTCGCGCCCGCGCCGGGCTGGCCCGCAACCGGCGCTGAGTGGCTCAACCTGCCCGCAGCGCTCGACGCCTATCTCAAGGACCATTTCGGCTTGAGGCAGGCGCTGATCCGGGCGCACAAGGACCTGACCAAGCCGATGCTCGGCACAGGGTCGGACTCGGTGCTCGTCGGCCGCGACGGGCGGATGTTCTACCTCGGCGAGGAGGCGGTGCGGCAAAGCGCCGGGCTCGTCCTGCGCGATCAGCGCGTCGCCGACTCGGTCGACCTCGTCGCGGCGATGAACGCGGCGCTCGCAAAGCGCGGCGTGCGCTTTCTGGTCGCGTCTCCGCCGAACGGCTCCACCGTGTACCAGGACGACCTGCCGGACTGGGCGCAGAACCACGGAGGGCGGACCGAATACGACCTTTTCCTCGAAGGGCTGGCGGCCAGGGGCGTGCGGACGGTCGACCTCAGGCCGGTCATGGCCGAGGCGCGGACGGAGGGCGCAGCCTATTTCCGCCATGACAGCCACTGGACGGCGCTGGGCGCGCTCGCCGCGTTCAACGCGGTGGTCGAGGCGGACGGCCATCACGACTGGCGGCTCGACCCGGCGACGGCGCTCGACCCCCCCTCGCCGCGCCAGGGTGGCGATCTGGCGCGGATGCTCGGCGAACCGGACGCCGTCAGCGAGGACGTCGAGGAACTCAAGCTGCCCCCGGGCGAGAAGGAGCTGCTGACCTCGGACCCCTACGGCGACTTTGTGCAGACATCGGGCCATCCAGGGCCCACAATCCTGATTCTCGGCGATTCGTTCACCGGCGCGCATTTGGAGCCGATGCTGCTCGGCCACGTCAAACGCGTCGTGTGGTTGAGCTATCAGCATTGCGGGTTCGACTGGGGGGCGATCGACAGGTTTCGTCCGGACGAGGTGTGGTGGATGCCGACCGAAAGGTTTCTCGTATGCGATCCGGGCGTGCGCCCGCTCGGCTTTCCAGGGTAAGGCAATGGCCACGATCACGGTCGGCGCGCGCAGCGTCCTCGTGCTCGGCGGAGCGCGCTCCGGCAAGAGCGCCTATGCGCAGAGACTCGCCGAGGCCGCTGCGCCCGCGCGCCTCTATCTCGCGACCGCCGAGCCGGGCGACGCCGAAATGGCGGACCGGATCGCGCGCCACAGGGCGACGCGCGGCGAAAGCTGGACGACGCGCGAGGAGCCGCTCGACCTCGTCGAGACGCTTGCCGCCGAAGCGCGGCCGGGCCGGGTCGTTCTCGTCGACTGCCTCACCCTGTGGCTCACGAATCTGATGTTCTCCGGCCGCGACGTCGAGGCCGAGGTCGGGCGGCTCTGTGAAGCGATCGGCGCGCTCGCGGGCCCGGCGATCTTCGTCTCCAACGAGGTCGGCCTGTCGCTCGTGCCCGAGACGCGGCTCGGCCGCGACTTCCGCGACCTTCAGGGCCGGGCGAACGCGACGGTCGCGCGCGCCTCGGACGCCGTCGTTTTCCTCGCCGCCGGCCTGCCGACTCTCCTGAAGCCCGCGCCGCAGCTCGACTGGCGGCTTTCGTGACAGGCTGGCGTCTCGGGCGAACGCCGCGCGCGCGATTCGAAATCTTGCGCTGTGCGCCCAGTTGGCTCAGCAGGCGGTCGCCTCGATAAAGGCCAGACGGGTTCTATCCTCGCTGTCAAGCCGAGCCTTTTGACGAGACCGGCCGTCTTTCCCTCATCGCTCCCACCTCATGTCCGCGATCCGCGGATCGGCGGCGAAAGTCGTCCGGTCGAAGTCGATCTCGGCGCGGGGGAACTCCCGGAGCGCGAAGGCGCCGCCCGCGCCGACGCCGATCCGCCACGTCTGATAATCGAGCGGATAGGGCTCGGCGAAGGCTGAACATTTGAGCACGGCGGCGCAGGCGCGCGCCTTGGGGTCGCGAACCGACTCATAGCGGAGGACCTCCGCGCCGGCCTCGCGCGCAGCCTCCGCGAGCGCCTGGCATCGCGTCGTGTCGATCGGGTCGCGCCACGCCGTTCGATCCGCGTTCAGCGGCGGCAGGGTCAGGTCGAGCGCGCGGCCCGTCCTCACGGAGGTCGAGAAGCCGGTATATTCCGAAGGATTGACCGGCCAGGGCGTCGCCGGCGATTCCGCGAAGAACAGGAGCCGGTAGAACGCCATCTCGGCGACCGCGGTCTGTGGCTCTTCTGCGGCGTAGAACACGCCGAGCGTCGCGCCCGCCCTGCGGAAGCGCGAGCCCCGGGCGCCGGGTCGATAACGGAACGGCGTCGACAAGAGATAGTCTAACCCGCGGCAGTCTTCCGGAACGACGGGCTTGGTTGCCTCGATCAGATCCTCGAGCAGCCGCTGCTCGGCGTTGGAATCGACTAGTTTCCGGGTCGAGACGAGGTGCTGGCCCTCGACGAGGCGCCAAACGCGTCGTTCGTAGGGCGCAAGCTCAGATCGGAGCGCGGCTGGCATCCAGATAGGCGATGACATCGACAAGGCCAGCGACAGTGCGGATCTGCTCGATCGGGACGCCCCCGAGGGCAAGGTTCAGGTTCGTAAGCCAAGCGCGAGCGGCGGCTTCGTCGCCGCCGACGATCGCGTCGAGCGACCGGAACAGCCGAACGAACAGAACGCCGAGCTCGAACGCCTTCGTCCGGGCGTCGAGGCAATAGTCGCCACGCTTCATCCGCGACACGGTGGCCTCACTGACGCCCAAAATCGGCGCGAGCGCGCCGGCCTTGATGTTGAGCTTGTCCGCCGCTTTGACGACGGCCTTGGTCAACACGGATCCAGCGTCCGGATTCGCCGAAGGCTTCGACGCAAGAACGGGCATGATCGGATTCCTCCTTGCAGCAGAAAGATTACGCCATAATTATTTCCTAGGAAAGAGGGAGCATCGAAATTGTCCGTCCCACTTCAAAAGAGTGCGATGCGTCAGAAGGGCGGCACGCGAGAGCATGACGATCTGAGGTCGCGCCGAGGGCCCTCACCCGGCCGGCTGGCGGCGTCCCTCTCGCCCTGGGGGCAAGGTGGCCGGCGACAGCCGGCCGGATGACGGAATGCCGCGCGATTCGATCTCAATTCATCTCGCTCTAACGAACAGGCCTTTGAAGAGGAACGAACGCCCGCTTCGGGCGTTCGCTGGCGTCCGCGGCAGGCGCCGCCTTTCGCCACATTTTGGCCCGGGCGCGAAGCGTTGGATATTGGCCGCCAGACTCCGATTCGGGCGAGAGGACTTGCGGCGCTTACGATGGCGATGGGTGGATTGTTGCGGCTGTTCGATCGCGGGCCGGAGCCCGCGAGTCTCGACGTTGCTCACAACGGCGAGATCTATCGCGTCGCGATCAACCGCTCGACCCGGTCGCGCCGCTTCACCCTACGGGTCCGCACGGCGAACCGGGACGTTCTGCTCACCATGCCGGCGCGGGCGTCGATGAAGGCCGCGCGCGAATTCGCCGAGCGCCATTCGGCCTGGATCGGCGTGCGGCTCGCGCGGCTGCCGCGGCCGGTCGCCTTCGAGCCCCTGGCGAAGACCCCGCTGCGCGGCGTCGACCACACCATCGTCCACCGGCCCGGCGCGCGCGGCGTCGTCTGGGTCGAGGCGGGCGAGCAGGGCCCGCTTCTGTGCGTCGCCGGCGAGCGGCCGCATGTGGCGCGGCGGGTCGCCGACTTTATGAAGCGCGAGGCGTTCAAGGACATCGAGGCCGCGGTCGCCCGCCACGCCCGGGCGATCGGCGTCCAGCCGAAACGCATCGCCGTGCGCGACACGGTCAGCCGCTGGGGCTCCTGTTCGTCGGCGGGGCGGCTCAGCTTCTCCTGGCGCCTGATCCTCGCACCGCCCTACGTGCTCGACTATCTCGCCGCCCACGAGGTAGCGCACATGCTCCACATGAACCACTCGCCGAAATTCTGGGCCGTCGTCGGACGCACGTCTCCCGACGTGAAGCGTGCTGAGGCGTGGCTCAAGGCGCACGGCGCGAGCCTGCACCGCTATGGGGCGGAGTGAAGACCTAAGCCGAGGTCCGGACACTAGCGCCTCCGCCCCCCTTGTGAGGACGGCAAGCGGTGGGGATTCCGCCGCCCCCTGAAGGGCAAGCAAGAACCGAAACGCCTGAGGCGAAAAGCCGATAATGGACGAGCATGACGCGAGTTCGTCGCGACCGATTCAACGGCTGGAGTCGACGTTAAGAGCCCCGCCGAACTGGACCTTCCAACGCCCTCTACGCTCGCCGCCCTCGACGCGGGCGGAAGTTCTAACTGACCTCTTGATTGGCTGGCGCAGTCCGGAGATGACAGAGCTTGCCGGCCGCAGGAGACTTCCTTTGTCGGATCGAATTCCGGCTTGGCGGACGCCGGGCCGTGACGTCTTTAGGGAGGAAAGCATGAAGTTCGGCGTGTTCGATCATGTCGACGACAGCGGCCTGCCTTTGAAGCGCCACCTTGAGAACCGGCTGAAGATAATCGCGGCCTACGACCGGTGCGGAATGTACGGCTACCACGTGGCCGAGCATCACGGTACGCCTCTGGGCTACGCCTGTTCTCCTTCGATCTTTCTTGCGGCGGCGGCCCAGCGCACCAAGCGCATCAAAATCGGTCCGCTGATCTACATCTTGCCCCTCTATCACCCGCTCCGGCTGATTGAAGAGATCTGCATGCTGGACAACTTGTCGGACGGCCGGTTCATGCTGGGTATGGGGCGGGGAATTTCGCCGATCGAGGCCGGCTTCTTTGGCGTCCCGGCCAGCGAGATGCAGGCGCGCTATTTCGAGGCGTCCGACCTCATCCTCAAGGCGCTCCAGTCCGAAACGCTCACCTACCAGGGCAAGTACTACTCGTTCAACAACGTGCCAATGAATTTGCGCCCGATCCAGAAGCCGCATCCCGAACTCTGGTACGCCACGCGCACTCCAGAAAGCTTTGAATGGGCCGCGAAGGCGGGCGCCAACACTGTGACGCTGGCGTTCGATCAGCAGGTCAGCAGGTCAGGGACATGACAAACCGCTACAAGAAAGCCTGGCTCGAAGCCGGACACGACATTAAGGACCTGCCGTTGGTCGGCGTCAGCAGGCACATCGTGGTGGCCGAGACCGACAAGGATGCAAAGGTTCTCGCCTCCCGAGCCTACAAACGTTGGTTAAGTAGTTTCCGCAAACTCTGGCTCGACAACGGGTACAACGCGCCGCTGACGGACCTCTACCCGGACACCTGGGAGGAGCTGGAAGGCATGATGAATGGCTGCGCCGGTTCGCCCGTTACTGTACGCCGCTACGCGCTCGAGGAGGCGGAGCGTTGCGGCTCCAACTATCTCGTCTCTTGGTTTGCATTCGGAGACTTGGAGATCGACGATGTGATCCGGTCGGTCGAGCTGTTCAGCGAGCATGTGATGCCGTCGTTCGCCTGAAATCAGACATGGCGCCCGAGGCGGATGTGCATCGTAGCTTATTGAGATCCTGGCTCGCGTCGCGCCGGAGCCGGCCTGACGATGCGAGTAACATTCTTCGCCGGATCGGAACCGGGGGATGCTGCGTCACGGATGCTGCGTCACAGTTGGTCCATTGGTCGGGAACGACCGCTCCTGGGGCGAGTGCCTGCCGTATCGGGACCAAGTTCAAACGCGCGCTTACGGTCGCATTTGACCCGTTCGCCAAGCCCTCCCGCAAGGGCCGCTCCTTGCGCACTGCCGTCGTCTGCGGTGCTGTTCGGACGTAGGAAAGTTCTGGCCCCGTCACGGTTATCATTAGACCCATGTCCGGTCGCCAGATAAAGCCGACGCTTTCTCTCATTGATCCTGGTTATCAGCGTTCGCCGATCAAGACCGTCCAACAGCGTCAGCTTCAATAGGTTGACGATTCACGGCGACAGGGTCTTTCGGGGACAGCACCAGTCCGGCGACCCCGAGCCCAATGGCGACGCCGAGCAAGAGACCTCCGATGATATCTGACACAAAGTGATAGTTCCCCCCGATCAGACCCGCAACCACGACCACGACAATCGTCGCCTCCAGGACTCTCAGTTCAGGCCAGACCAGCCACAGAATGGTCGCGGGCGCTGTGACGACGCTCGTATGACCGGACGGAAAGGAACCCCACCCGTCTCCGCCGTGAAACGGGAAAAACCCATAGGCGCCATCGCGAATCCAAGACGGATTATCTCCGAGCCAGCTTTCGGGCCAGGTTCGTCCGAACGCCTCTTTGGCCATGCCGCTGATCACGAGTGAGGCGAAAACCGAGAGGCACAGAGCTAAGGCGATACGGCCGCGCATTTTCGGCCGCCAGCCAGCAGTGGCGGCTATCGCCAGGACCGCAAAGACCAATGCAGTGAGCGGTCGGATTGCTTCGGCTGGGCCCGCCATAAAGCTGAAGGGGCCAAACCTGAGCATATGACCATGAAAATTCGCCGCGAACCAGCTATAGCGCTGATACCCAAGGTGTTCGTGCACCCATGTGGCGACTGGCCTGTCGATCAGCGCTACCGAAACGCAGACCAAAACTGTGCACATCGCGGCGGCTGCAACGATCCGGAGCCGCACTCCAAGACCGTTTCTCCACAGGGCTTTCCCCGCGTCCTGACGCTCCGCCAAAGGCGTCGCCCCGGCGACGTCCTCAAGCGACTCTGACTCTCTGGAGGTCATCAATGCCCCATCCGCATCGAGTGTCCATTGGAGAGCACAGCGGCATTTCTGCGCGTCGTTCACCGACGA
>NZ_JBKQOT010000470.1:0-5470 GCF_052145395.1 Roseiarcus sp. | reverse complement strand
CCCGGCGGCGAAGGCGATCCTGTCGAGCGTGTTCGAGGGGCTGCAACTGCCGATGGACCTCGCGCTCGCGGTGGAGAGCAAATACTTCACCAACATCGTGCTGTCCAAGGAGGCGGCGGCGATGATCCGCTCGCTCTTCCTGTCGATGGGCGAGCTCAACAAAGGCGTGCGGCGTCCTGCGAACGTCCCGCCGACGAATCTGAAGAAGGTTGGCGTTCTGGGCGCAGGCCTCATGGGCGCCGGCATTGCCTATGTCTCGGCCAATGCGGGCCTCGAGGTCGTGCTGATCGACCGCGACCAGGAATCGGCCGACAAGGGCAAGGCCTATTCGGACAAGGTCGTCAGCGGCCAGATCGCCAAGGGCCGCGCCAAGGCGGCGGACAAGGAGTCGTTGCTCGCCCGCATCCACGCGACCGCCGATTACGAAGCGCTCAAGGGCTGCGACTTCGTGGTCGAGGCGGTGTTCGAGGAGCGCGGCGTGAAGGCCGAGGCGACGAAGAAGGCGCAGGCCGTGCTCGGCCCCGACGTCGTTTTCGCCAGCAACACCTCGACGCTGCCGATCACCTCGCTCGCCGAGACCTCGCTGAAGCCCGAGCAGTTCATCGGCGTGCATTTCTTCTCGCCAGTTGAGAAGATGATGCTGGTCGAGATCATCATGGGTGAGAAGACGGACGCGAAGGCGCTTAGCGTCGCGATGGACTTCGTCCGCGCGATCAAGAAGACGCCGATCGTGGTCAACGACCGCCGGGGCTTCTACGTCAACCGCTGCGTAATCAACTACATGCTCGAAGCCCATCTCATGCTGATGGAGGGCGTTCCGCCGGCGATGATCGAGAATTGCGCCAAGATGGCCGGTTTGCCGGTCGGGCCGCTCGCGCTCACCGACGAGACGGGCGTGGACCTCGCCTACAAGATCCTCAAGGCGACCGAAGCCGATCTCGGCGCCGGCGCGATCGACGCTTCGCAGAAGAAACTGATTGAGACGATGGTTGTGAAGGATCAGAGATTCGGCCGCAAGAACGGCAAGGGCTTCTACGACTATCCCGCTACAGGGCCTAAGAGTCTGTGGCCGGGCCTGAAGGCCATCGCCGGCAAGACGCTCGATCCCGACACGCTCAGCGTCAAAGACCTGAAGGATCGGTTCCTGTTCCCCCCGGCGCTCGAGGCCGCGCGCTGCATGTTCGAGGGCGTCGTCACCGACCCGCGCGAGGCGGACGTCGGCTCGATCCTCGGCTTCGGCTACGCGCCCTACACCGGCGGTACGCTATCGTTCATCGATGGGATGGGGCTGAAGGCCTTTGTGGCCCGCGCCAAGGAGCTTGCGGCAAACTATGGGCCGCGTTTCGCGCCGCCCGAGAAGCTCGTCGTGATGGCGGAGAAGGGCGATACGTTCTACGGGACTAATGGCGAAAAGCAGAAGGCGGCGTAGTCCACCCTTTTTTCCTCGAATCAACACCGCCGGCGGCGACGTCGGCGGGGTTTTTTCTTGATCCTCTTCAGGCCGCTTGTCGGGCTCCCACGCGCGCCAGAATTTGGAATCCCGAAGCGACCGTTCGAGAGGGATATCCAGAATAATCAGCACTCGCCAAGATATGCTGCTAACACGATGAAATGGCTCGAAATTTGCGGAACCAACCCTTGCAAATCTGCGTTGATTGTGGCGCCATCGCCTTGTTCAATCTTTGGAGAAACCGCATGGTGAGCATCGAGTTCCGCCGCCAGCTCGAGGGGTTCGGTCTGACGACGGCCAATATCCTCTACCGCCTGCCCGACCATCCCGGGATTCTGCAGTCCTACATCTGGCAGCAGCACGACCTGCACCCGCATTTCCCGGAGCTGACCAAGTTCCTCGATTTCTGGACGCGGGAGCTCGACGGCCTCCTTCATTCGGTCACGGTTGCACACTCCCGGCTCATCACGCCGGCGGAGTTCCGCGCGGTGGACGGAGAGTTCCGGCTGCACTGAAGGCGGGACGTAGAATGGATCCCTGCAGCGCGCCCGGGATCGACGCCGATCGCCGCCCGCGCCCGTCCCGGAATCAGACAGGGAACGCTCCACCCGAAACGCCACAATCCTCCAGGAATTTGCGGACCTGCATCACCTCCGCCTTCATGAGAGTGTGGTTCGCCAGATGGAGCACCGTCTCTTTTCCGTTCAGTTTCACGCCGATGCGGCTCTTGGTCTTGGAGTCGATTTCGGCCCCGAGCCCGTTCAGGACCGTAGTGATGTCCTTCATCTCGAGGTTGGCGTTGACCGGATGGGCGAAGATCGCGTGTAGGATTTTTCGCTGATGATGGTTCACGGTCGTCTCCCTAAGCTGTTTCTGTTGTCAAAATGTCATCCTGCATCCGGCTGGCGCGGCTGTGTTTGACGGCCGTCAAATTTTTAGGCCGCCTTCTTGAGACGAACGACGGCAACAAGGTCAAAGCCGGCCGCGCGACAACCTGCACAGCAAATACGTCGGAGCTGACTTGAGAGGCCGATCGGACTCAAATCAACATATTGTATTTGTTGTGGGAATGAGGGTATGCCGTTACAGTATCTTCGTCCTTGCCGCACCGCCAATTTCCCAATTGCCATCAAGATGCTATGAACCCGCGCCGTCCGGTGAGCGACGTCTGCAAAGTGAGCAGGCCGTTGAGGCGACGCGCCGGCGTGGCGAAGGAGTAGTCTATTGGTGTTTTGGCGCACGATCCGCGATCGTATCGAGTCCATGCTGCTTGGCCAGTCGAACGCGACTCTTCGTCGGCTGCTGTCCGACCAAGGCGCGAAGCACTGGAAGGGCTACGCTTTTTCTTTCGCGATGATGGGTCTGATTGCGCTGACAACCTCTCTCTCGGCGTGGATCATCGGCAGGATCGTCGACAAGATCTTCGTCGCCCACAAGCTCAGCGCCGTCTGGGAGATCACCGCTGCCATCATTACCATCTATGTGGTCAAGGGGCTAGCCACCTACGGCCAGCAAGTGTCACTGTCACGCGTCGCCAACAGCATCGTAGCCGACGTCCAGACGCGCATCTTCGACCAGATGTTGCGGATGAAGGTCGAATATTACAGCCGCTCGCATTCGTCGGAGTTCATCGCCCGGCAGGCCTTCATTGCCCAATCGGCGAGCAACGTCCTCAACCTGCTCATCACCACTCTGTCGCGCGACGCGCTGACCATCGTCGGCCTCGTCGTCGTGATGGTGTCGCAGGACCCTCTGCTTTCGCTTCTCGCGCTGATGTTCGTGCCGGTCGCGGCGCTCGGCGTACGCAAGATCGGCCTTCGCGTGCGGCGGATCATGGCCAGCGAGTTCCAGGGCGCGATGCAAATGATGGAGTCGCTGCAGGAGACCGCACAGGGCGTCCGCATCGTCAAGGCCTTCACCCTCGAAGACTTCATGCGCAAGCGGCAAGGGGCGGCGATTCGCGGCTTCCAGACGGCGGCCAACAAGCTTGTATCCGTGAGCTCGCGCACAAGCCCGATCATGGAGAGCCTTGGCGGTTTCGCCATTGCCGCCGTCGTGCTCTATAGCGGCTATAGCGTCATCCTCCGCGGCAATCCGCCCGGAAGCCTGTTCTCGTTCATCACCTCGGTGATCATGCTGTACGAACCGATGAAGCGGGTCGCGCGGTTTCACGTCGACCTCTCTTCATCCCTGTTCGGCGTCAACATGTTGTACGATTTCCTCGATGCGCGCGAATTCGAGGAGGACCCTCCCGGCGCGGGCGAACTCACGATCACGGAAGGCCGGATCGAGTTTCGCGACGTGGTGTTCGGCTATCGTCCGGAAGAACGGGTTCTCCATGCCGTGAGCTTCGTCGCCCAGGCGGGGAAGACGACCGCCCTGGTCGGACGATCGGGCGGCGGCAAGTCGACGGTGATGAGCCTTATCCTGCGGCTCTACGACATCGAATCGGGTCAGATTCTCTGCGATGGCGTGGATATCTCGTCCGTTACGCGGGAGTCCGTCCGCCGGCAGATCGGCTACGTCGCGCAGGAAAACTTCCTGTTCAAGGGTTCGGTGCGCGACAACATCGCCATGGGACGGCCGGGCGCGACCGATGAGGAGATCGTCGCGGCGGCGAAAGCGGCCTACGCGCACGACTTCATCATGGGTTTTGACCGCGGTTACGGCACGCCCTGCGGGGAGCACGGCATGCAGCTTTCCGGCGGCCAGCGCCAACGCATCGCCATCGCCCGCGCGTTTCTCAAGGATGCGCCGGTCATCCTGCTCGACGAGGCAACTTCCGCGCTCGACTCCGAATCTGAGCAGGCGATCCAGAAGGCGCTGCACACCCTGTGTGAAGGCCGCACGACCATCGTTATCGCCCATCGTCTCTCGACAGTCGCGCAGGCCGACGAGATCTGCGTGATCGACCGCGGTCGCATCGTCGAGCGCGGCCGCCACCGCGACCTCCTTGCGCAGGGCCACACGTACAGCCTGATCGCGAAAACCCAATTCCCACGCGACGCGGCGTAAGGGATGCTGCAAGACGGCTCGCTCTGGCAATTCCGGCAGAGACATAGGATAAAGCGACCACAGGCCCGGATGCGCTAAAGCCGCGAAGCAGAGTCCCGCAAACTCCGGCGCGGCCCGGAGTCCTGAGCCGTGAAACCCTCGGCGGCCGCTGGGGACCGCGCTGCCACTACCACGATGAGCGACGCAGCGCCCAGGCCGAGTCAGACGAAGCCTAATCGAAGAATCGTCTCCTTGACCACCTCAACCCACGGACTAGGCGGCGCTTCTCCCGTTAGGTCCGGCGGGAGGGCGGCCCGGATTTCCGGTGTATCGAGCAGTTCGCGCAAGCGGGTTGAATCGAATTTGCAGCGCCGGAGGGCCGGCTAGAAATGAAGCGTCCCCCGTCGCGAGGTAGCTTCGAAGATTCCTCGCCGCAGCAACGGCAATATCGCGTCGTTCGTCGATAGAATTGCGCAGATGCCGTTGCGGATGCGTTAAGGACAGCGCGAAGACGCCGAGCCAAGCTGCAAGCGCTATAACACGCCACCCGCTCGGCTTGCTGGCGACCGCGTATGACTGGAAAAGCCAAAAGGCGCTCACCAGGTTAACCATCGATCCAATCAGCAGGACCCCAGTATAGCGGCTCTGAAGGGCCCATTGCGCCCGCCCCACAGCGAGTGCGACGACCTGGGCCAGCACCCATATGAGAACTGCTACGTTGACCCAACGCAAGTCGCTCGGCTCCGCACGGTCGGAGACCACGCGCACGATGAACAGCGCGGACGGAAGGAACAGGAGCAGTCCAATAGCCGTATGAGCCGGCCAAAACACAAGTTCCGCAAATGCCGTTAGGAACTGCCCGACGCTATGAGTGTAGTGCGGCACGGTTCTGAGACACTTGGCTGCGCTTGCTCAGGCGGCCAAGGGTAAGGTCGCTGTGAGGGTCGGGTCAATCGCAATTCGTGGCGTGGTTTGCTCCTCTCTGATCCTCGCGGGCGTCTTGTATCCGTGCCGCGCGACGAGCCA
>NZ_JBKQOT010000469.1:0-5174 GCF_052145395.1 Roseiarcus sp. | reverse complement strand
GGGGCGATCCGGCCGGCGCGCGGGCGGCGGTTTCTTCGACTGGCCGAGCGATGGCCCGCGAATGCCCTGGCCGGGATTGAGCGCCCTCTTTCCAATATCCGCGTTGCAGCCCGAGCCCGAGGCGATCCGACTGAGGCTCCTCGCCGCCGAGGCCCGCGAAGCCCTGCGCTGCCTCGAGGAGGGCGTCATCCGTAATGCCGACGACGCCGATCTCGCGTCGGTTCTCGGACTCGGATTTCCGAAGGTTTTGGGCGGCGTCCTGCGATGGGCCGAGACTTTCGGACTTCTGACGTTCGTCGAGGCTCTGGACCATCTGGCCGAGACTCATGGCGACCGATTCTCGCCGTCGCTCTGGCTGCGCGCGCTCGCCTCGCGCGCCGACGGGCTCGGCCCCTATCGAGGAAAGGATCTTGCGACGTGACAGGACCGTTATCCGGCCTTCGGGTGGTCGAACTGGGCGGGATCGGGCCCGCACCCTTCGCCGGCGCCCTGCTCGGCGATCTCGGGGCCGACATCCTGCGCATCGACCGAATCCCGAAGGCCGGCGTCGAACCCGAGACGCCAGCCCGGTTCGATTTCTACAATCGCAACAAATGCTCCGTCGCGCTCGACCTGAAGCGGCCCGCGGCGATCGAGGCGGTTCTCGCCGCGGTCGCCAAGGCCGACGCCCTGATCGAGGGTTTCCGTCCCGGCGTCATGGAACGGTTGGGCCTCGGCCCCGACGTCTGCCTCGCCGCGAATCCGCGCCTCGTCTTCGCCCGCATGACCGGATGGGGACAGGAAGGGCCGCTGGCTCAGGAGGCCGGACACGACATCAACTATCTCGCCCTCACCGGAGCGCTCCATGCGCTCGGGGACGCCGATCGTCCCCCACCCCCGCCGCTCAATCTCGTCGCCGATCTCGGCGGCGGCGCGCTCTACCTGACCGTGGGGGTCCTCGCGGCCGTGCTCCACGCGCGCGAGACTGGGCGGGGTCAGACGCTCGATGTCGCGATGGTCGATGGCGTCACCCATCTCATGTCCGCCTTCCAGGCGTTCCGCCAGCAGGGCGTCTGGACCGATCGGCGGACGGACAACATCGTCGACGGCGGCGCTCCATTCTATCGGTGCTATGAGACTGCGGACGGTAAATGGATCGCGGTCGGCGCCATCGAACCGCATTTCTACGCCAACCTCATCGCCTGCATGGGGCTCGCGGCGAAAGACCTGCCGGACCAGAACGATCGCAGCGCGTGGGCCGCGATGCGCGAGCGTTTCGCGGCCGTCTTCCAGACGCGGACTCGCGACGAATGGGTCGAGCGCGCCGCCGGACGCGACGCGTGTCTTGCGCCCGCCCTCTCGATCGATGAAGCGTCAAACCATCCCCACATGCGGGCGCGCGGCGCCCATGTCGCCTTCGACGGCGTGACCCATCCGGCTCCGGCGCCGCGCTTCAGTCTGACGCCGGGCGGACTGCGGCGCGCCGCCCCCTCCCCAGGTTGCGATAGTCGCGAGGCCCTTTCCGACTGGGGCCTCTCATCCAGCGCGATCGAAGCGCTTGAAGCAACCGGGGCTCTGGCCCAAACCTGACCCCATGCGCCTCATCCTCATTCGCCACGGCCGCCCCAACGAAGATGACGCGGACGCGCCGCACGATCCGCCACTCAATGCGCACGGCCGGCGGCAGGCGCAGGCGGCGGCGCGGCTTCTCGAAACCGAAGGCTTGACCCGCATTGTCGCGAGCCCCCTTCGGCGCGCGCGCCAGACCGCCGAATCTCTGGCTGAGCGCCTCGGTCTCTCGATCGAAACGATCGACGATTGGGCGGAGGCGGATCGCGGGTCGATCCGATACCGCTCCACGGAAACGCTCCGTGCCGAGGGCGGAGACGCGTGGTCGCGATTCCTCGCCGACCCGATCGGCTATCTCGGCGGCGATCCGGCATCCTTCCGGGCGGGCGTGCTCGGCGCGCTCGCCGCGACCGTAGCGAACGAATCGGCCACGGCGCGGGTCGCGGTTTTCACCCATGGCATGCCGATCAACATCGTGCTCTCGCACGCGCTCGGGCTGGAAAGCATCACGCGATTTCTCGTCGGCTACGGCTCCGTTACCCGCCTCAGGCATCTCGGCGATGGGCGCTATGGCGTCGTCAGCGTCAATGAAACGGGACACCACAAATGGACACCCTGAGCGCCGAGGCCGGAATTCCGCCCGAGCGGGAAAGCCCGACGGAATGGAACGGGCGGGACATCGGCCAACTCCTCTGGCTCGCGCGAGTATCCGAGAGCCGCTTTCGTTCACGGCGCGCCGAGACGAACGAGCATGGACGCATCTACGGCGGGCAGATCCTGGGACAGGCCCTGTCGGCGGCGTCTGAGACGGTGTCGAAAGACAGGTTCGCATCCTGCTTGCAGCTTGTCTTCGCCGCGGGTGGTCTTCCCGATCAGGCGATCGATTTCGACGTTCAGACCCTTCAGGAGGGCAAGCGGTTCTCGGCGCGCCATGTGCGCGGCCTGCAGCAGGGAGGCCGCATCCTCTGCGACGCCAGCGTCACCTTCGCCAAAGCCCTGGAGTCGCCGGCTCATGAGGCGCCGCCGCCTCCCGACTGCGGCCTCGACCGCGATCCGGAGAATTGCCCGACGCTGGAAGACGTCGACGATCCCCGCGTTCAGGACGTCGAGCGAACGCTGAACTACATGTATCGGCCGCACAAGGCGATCGACATGCGCGCGCCGTTCGTCGAGGATCTTCTGCCGCGGACGCTCGCGGAGCTGCGGATGCGCTTTTGGATTCGTTTGCGGCAGTCGCTCGGCGACACTCCAGAGCTGCACGCTGCAGCCTTCGCCTATCTTTCCGACTACTGGATCAATTTCGCCGCCTGCATCGCGCATGTGAGCGCCATGGCCGAACGGGACGCCCACCTCTACGTAGCGAGTCTCAATCACGCCGTCTGGTTCCATCGGCCACTGCGCGCCGACGCTTGGCTTCTCTTCGATTGCGTTAGCCCCAGCGGGGCCTTCGGTCGCGGTCTGGCCATTGCCCGCGTCTACTCCCGCGCCGGTGATCTCGTCGCCAGCGCGACGCAGGAGTGTCTGCTGGCGGCAACGGCCTGACGGAGAGAACTTCCGCCATGAATCTCGACTATGTCCGCGGGCTTCAATTCGCGCCGATTGTGCAGCACTACAACACCCGCGACAGCGCGCTCTACGCCCTGAGCCTCGGCATGGGGCAGGATCCGCTCGACGAGGACGAACTGCCTTATGTCTATGAGGGTCGCGGGCCGCTCGCGGTCCCGAGCCAGTGCGTCACCCTGGGCTGGCCGCCCTTCTGGCACAAGGCGCCGGAAACCGGGATCGCCTGGCGGCGGATTCTTCATGGCGAGCAGAGTTTCTCGCTCGTTCGTCCGCTCGCGGTCGAAGGTCGGATTCGCGCCGAGCACAGAATTGTCGCCGTCGACGACAAGGGCGCCGAGCGCGGCGCAATCGTCCATACGGAGCACGACCTCATCGACGAGGCGACTGGAGCGCCGCTTGCGAGCCTCCGCTCGACGGAGTTTCTGCGCGACGACGGTGGCTGCGGCGGATTTGGGACCCCCTTTTAACTTGACTCGGTCTCTGGACGAGCCCGCCGGGATTGCCGCCGTCTGTGATTTCCGGACATCCGCGCAGGCCGCCCTGCTATATCGTCAGGCGAGCCGCGACTATATGCTTGTTCACGCCGACCCGGATATCGCGCGCCACGCGGGCTTTGACCGTCCGATCTCGCATGGCCTCAATACGTTCGGCCTCGCCTGCCGGGCAGTCCTCAGGCGGTTCGCGCCGCGTCGTCCGGAAGCGATCGCCGCAATGACGACGCGTTTTGCGGCGCCCGCTTTTCCCGGCGATACGATCCGGATTGAGATATTCGAAACGCCAGCAGGCTTGCGGTTTCGAGGCCTTGCGCTCGAGCGCTCCGTCCTGGTGCTCGATCGGAGCGAGGTGGAGTTCCGCTGACCAACCGGCCTCAGGCCGCGTCGGAATCCTCGACGTCCTCGCTCTCGTCGATCATCGCAAGAAGGTTTTCTTTCATGCCGCGAAGCGCACGGACCGTCACCTTAAGATCCTCCGGTTCGATCTTCTCGAGGATTTCCTTTTCGGTCACGCTCACGTTTTCCCGGATCTGGGCGATCAGCGCATGGCTGCGCTTGGTCAGATAGACGCGCTTCACACGCCGGTCTTCTTCGTCAGGTCTACGCGATATGAACCCCGTCTTTTCCAACCGGTCGATCAACTGACCGAGCGCCACTTTTCCGAGGTCGAGTTCGTCCGCCAGCGCAACCTGAGACATTCCGTCGGAGCGCGACAGGAAGGCAAGCACCCACCATTGCGAACGCGTTACGCCCAACGGCTTCAGCGCCCGGTCGACGACGCGCCGCCGCAGCCGCGAAACGTCGTGGAGGAGAAAACCGAGCCGGAGCTCCCAATTCAGATCTGGCGCCATCTTGGCCTCGTTCGGGAGCCGAGCGGCTCGCCAGGTATCGTACGCTAGAACACCACTGGTTATTTGGGCCAGCAGACCCGCCTTCGCAAGCGATCGGTCGGCAAATCGAGGCCCTATGCGACTAATTCCTCATATCTTTCGGTCGCGTCCCGCCCACCACGGATCCCGGAGAACGCCCTTGCGCACCTTGCCGACCGAGGTCACGGGGAGCGGCTCCGAACGGAACTCATAAGAGCGGGGGATCTTGTAACCGCCGATGTGCTTGCGGCAGTGCGCGGTCAGTTCGTCGGGCGTCACGCTGGCGCCGTCCTTGGGCACGATCACCGCATGCACCGTCTCGCCCCACTGGTCGCTCGGGACGCCGATCACGGCCGCCTCGCGAACGGCCGGATGCAGGAACAGGACCCGCTCGACCTCGATCGAGTACACGTTCTCGCCCCCTGTGACGATCATGTCCTTGACCCTGTCGGCGACATAGAGGTAACCGTCCTCGTCGATCGTGCCGGCGTCGCCCGTGTGCATCCAGCCGTCGCGAAGCACGGCGGCAGTGGCTTCCGGATTGTTAAAATACCCGCTCATCAGCGAGTCGCTTCGCACGATGATTTCGCCAAACGTGTTCGGCGGCGCGAAGGATCCGTCAGGCACAATGACCCGGACCTCGTTGCCGGGGGCGGGCTGCCCCGCCGACCGAAGGCGCTGGGCCTTCGGTCCCGAGACG
>NZ_JBKQOT010000468.1:0-7357 GCF_052145395.1 Roseiarcus sp. | reverse complement strand
ACCGATTTGGTTTCGCCGAGCCAGCGCTCGAGAATCGGCCGCAGGACTTCGCATGCCGGCTCGTAGGCGTGCATGCGGTCGAAACCGACGACGCACCACTCGACGCCCCAGGTCCAGCCGATGATCCCGCCCGCGGCGATCACATTATAGACGATCGTATGCGTCTCTGGGCGCGGAGGCGGCGGGACACGAGGATCGACGACCGCCACGCGCGCGACGCAAAAGCGGCGCGGGATGTAGGAAAGGCCGTCTGCGCGAAAACCGATCTCACGGATGCGCTCGAAGCCGAGGACGGCGTTCTTGCCGCCCCAGAACGTGTTTTCGGTTTGGTCGAACCGACCGGAGATGGTCGAGGTGACATTCCCGTCATCGCATTTCGGCAGGTCGGACGAGAAGGGCGCCCAGCGTGCGCCCGCCGGCGTCTCGTATTGTGTGATCGGCAGCGGTCCGCTCGCGGCGTGCGCCAGTGACACGGCGCCGAAAATCGCCAGCCAACCGATGATCGCGCGAAGCATGGCGGTCGTCCCCCAATGGCCTGGAGCGCGGCGGCCCTCCGACCGATCTGCGCGCCGCAGGACAATGCGTCGCGACGCGCGGCGAATCAAGGGCGCAACCGACTCGCCCACACGTTTACGCGATCGCCGTTGCGTCAGTTCAGGCGCGACCTGAGGCCGGCGATCTCGCGCGCGACGAGGTCGGCCCCGCCCGCGCCCCGCATCTGATCGCCGAGAACAATCTCGGCGGCCTTGGCGGCGTGATCCGCTGCGGCGGCGCGCACGTCGGCCGCGGCCTGGGCCTCCGCGAGGGCGATCTTTGCCTCCGCCTGCTTGGTGCGCCGGGCGATGAGGTCGTTCATCCGCTCGACGGCGTCCTTCTTGAGCTGCTCGGCCTGGGTTTTGGCGTCGGCGACGATCGCGGCCGCATTGGCCTCGGCGTCGGCTCTCTTCTTCTCGAAGCTGGCCAGCAGGGCCGTCGCCTCGACCCTCAGCTTGGCCGCCTCGTCGAGCTCCTTCTGGATCGCCTCGCCGCGGGCGTCGAGCGCCTTCAGGATCGCATTGTGCGCGCCGAGATAGACAAGGAGCCCGACGAAGACGATGAAGCCGCAGAGAACATAAAATTCGGCGTCGATATGCATCGTTCTTCTCCGCTCAGGACCCGACCCGGTCGACCGCCGCCTGGACGGCCGTGGGATCGGCCGTGCGTCCGCCGAGGCGCTCCACGATGGCGCCGGCGGCGTCGCGCGCGATGCCGGCGACGTTGCTCATCGCCTGGACCCGGGTGGCGGCGATCTGCTTCTCCGCCTCGGCGATCTTGGCGGAAAGCGCATTATCGATCGCCTTGCGCTTGGCCTCGGTCTCGGCCGCCGCTTGGTCGCGCGCGGCCTGGGCGAGGGCCTGGGCGTTGGCGCGCGCCTCGGCGAGCATCTTCTCGTGGGCCGCCGCGGCGGCGTCGGCCTTCTGTTGCATCGCGGTCGCGTCGTCGAGATCGCGGGCGATTCGGGCCTTGCGGTCCTCGATCACCTTACCGATGGCGGGCAGGGCGCGCTTGGACATGAACCAGTAAAGAAAGCCGAACGCGATGACGAACCAGAGCAACTGCGACGGAAACGTGCTCGCGTCGAAGGGCGGAAAATTGGACTGGCTTCCGCCTTCGTGACCGACTTCCGTTTGGGTTGTTTCGGGCTGAGCCATCGAACGGCCTTCAAAATGCGATGTTGCGGGAAGGCGACGTCAGCACGCCTTCCCGGGGATCGAGCGCAACGGCGCGCTTAGACGGCGAACAGCAGCAAGAAGGAGATGAGCAGCGCGAAAATGCCGAGCGCTTCCGTCACCGCGAAGCCGAAGATCAGGCGGCCGAATTGGCCGTCGACGGCCGACGGGTTGCGCAGCGCGCCGTTGAGGAACTGGCCGAACAGCGTGCCCACGCCGATGCCGGCTGCGCCGGTGCCGATGGCGGCGAGACCAGCGCCGACATACTTGGCGGCGATGGCGAGTTCATGCGGTTCCATGCGTTGCTCCTATGGTCTTCGTCAGTTCGTTGTTGGGATCGGAAGGTCAGTGCCCGCCGGGGTGAAGCGCGTCGTTGAGGTACATGCAGGTCAGCATGGCGAACACGTAGGCCTGCAGGAAAGCGACGAGCAATTCGAGGGCGTAGAGCCCGACCGTCATGGCGAAGGGCAGAATCGCGAGGACGCCGGTCAAGGCGCCGGCCCCGAGCAGCATCACGACGAAACCGCCGAAAACGTTGAGCGTAATGTGCCCGGCGAGCATGTTGGCGAACAGACGGACCGAATGGCTGAGGGGGCGCGAAAGAAACGAGATGATCTCGATCGCCACGACGAGCGGCAGAATGTAGATCGGCACGCCCGAGGGCACGAACAGCTTGAAGAAACCCACTCCGTGCTCCGAAACGCCGATGATGACAACGGTGAAGAACACCAGGAGCGCGAGCGCCGCGGTGATGATGATCTGGCTCGTGACTGTGAACGAGTAGGGGATCAGGCCGACCAGATTGCAGATCAGGATGAAGAAAAAGATGCTGAACACGAGCGGGAAAAAACGCATGCCGTGTTCGCCCGCCGCAGATCGCACCATGCCGGCGATGAACTCGTAGCCCATTTCCGCCAGCGCCTGCAGGCGGCCGGGAACGCCGGAGCCGCCGCGGGCGCCGATCGCCGCGATCAGGCAGCTCAGCGCCACCGCCAGCAGCATGTAGAGGCCGGAGTTCGTGAGCGAGAAGTCGTGGCCGGCAATCGAGATGGGAACGACCGGATGAATGGAAAATTGCTCGATCGGATTGATCGCCGGTCCCGCTTCGGTCGCCACGTCGTTTAATCCTCGTCGTCGTCCGCCCCACCGGAGGGCTCGTTGGCCTCAGGGGGCGCTCCCCGCCCACGCGAGGCGTCGGGCTCCGCCGCAGGAGCCGAGCGCCGCAACCCTTTATCCGCCGCATTCGTATGAGACAAGCGCGAATCGCGCTGAGCGCCCCCGCCTTTCGGCGAAGTCAGGCGGATCACGTTCCACACTCCGGCTGCGACCCCCAGGAAGAAAAACACGATCAGGAACGCCGGATTGGTTCCGAAAAGGCGGTCCAGCGCCCAGCCGACGCCCGCCCCGACGATGATGGCCGAGATGAACTCGCTGCCGGCGCGCATGCCGAGCGAGATGCCGGAGTCGCCCCGGGCGGCCTCGTCGATGGTCTCGCGCGCGGCGGTTTCGGCGCGCCGGGTCTCGCGCGCCTTCGACAGCGAGGACTTCAGCCGGTCGAGGCTGGAACGCAGGCGTTCGTCGTCGTCCTCCGCCATGTCTCGCTCCCACTCCTTCCTTCTGCGGCTTAGCCGAACGCCGCGCCCTGTCAACCGGGCCGCGAATCCGGGCGCCGAGTTTTGGCAGCTGCCATGGGATTTCAGAGGTTTGGGCGCCAGAATCTGTCCGAATTCCGCTCCTAGGCGCCGCGCCGCACTCCCCAAGCTATGGTTTCTCAAGGGGTTGCAAAGACATCGCTGGCGATGCCGTGCGCAATTCCGAACGGCGCGCGCCGAAGGGCCGCGCCGGGGGTCCCGTTTCGATCGCCAGCCGTTGCGGCTTGCCTGGCGAGCCGTCGCTCGACCCACACGCGCCCGCATGCACATGCCTCCCGTCGCCGCCCTCAGAAAATGCTCGATCGGCCTTCGCATTTCCCGACGAGTTTTAGCCTACCACGAATTCCGGTTTTCCGAAAGAAGAACCTGCAAAATCGTCACATGGACGGTGAGCCCTCGTCGACCGGCGCCGGACCGGGTTACTTCGCGAGGCTCGCGATATAGGCGCCGAGATCGGCCGCCTCGCCGCGGCCGATCTGCATGTCCGGCATCTTCGGATGGGGGTTCATCAGGAAGCGCGCCGTCTGGTCGGCGCTGAACCCCGGCCGCTTGGCGATCGAGGCGAAGGTCGGAACGTTGTCGGTCCCGCGCGGCTGGTCGGGGGCGACGATATGGCACGAGGCGCACCAGCGCTTGGCCAACGTCTCGCCGTGCGCCGCGTCGGCGGCGAGCGCCGCGCCCGGGAGAAGCGCGGACAGCATGAGCGTCAGCGCGGCGGCGAAGGCGCGCGTCCTTTGGACCGGACGGCGGCAAGCGGATCGGGTCATGGATGGGGCGCCCTCCCGAGCAAGCAGAATCAATCGGTTGGGCAACATAAGCCGCCCTGTCCGGCGCTCAAAGCGGCGAAGCGTCGCGCCCGAACGAAAAGGGCGGCCCGAGGGCCGCCCTTCCGTTTGTCCGAGGCCAAGCCCCGGAAGAAAAGCTGTTCAGTAGGAGTAGTACATGTCGAACTCGACCGGGTGGGGGGTCATCTCGAAGCGATAGACGTCGGCCATCTTGAGCTCGATGTAGCTGTCGATGAAGTCGTCGCTGAACACGTCGCCGGCCTTGAGGAAGGCGCGGTCCTTGTCGAGGTTGGCGAGCGCCTCGCGCAAGCTGCCGCAGACAGTCGGGATCTTCTTGAGCTCCTTCGGCGGCAGGTCGTAGAGGTCCTTGTCCATCGCCGCGCCGGGATCGACCTTGTTCTTGATGCCGTCGAGGCCGGCCATCAGCATCGCCGCGAAGGCGAGATACGGGTTGGCGGCCGGGTCGGGGAAACGAACCTCGACCCGCTTGGCCTTCGGATTGGACGTCCACGGAATGCGGCACGAGGCCGAGCGGTTGCGCACGGAGTAGGCGAGCAGCACCGGCGCCTCGAAGCCCGGAACCAGCCGTTTGTAGCTGTTGGTCGTGGGGTTGGTGAAGCCGTTGAGCGCCTTGGCGTGCTTGATGATGCCGCCGATGTACCACAGGCATTCCTGGCTGAGGTCGGCGTAGAGATTGCCCGCCATCACGGGCTTGCCGGCCTTCCAGATCGACTGGTGGACGTGCATGCCCGAGCCGTTGTCGCCATAGATCGGCTTCGGCATGAAGGTCGCGGTCTTACCGTAGCTCTGGGCGACCATGTGGATGCAGTACTTGTAGATCTGCAGGTTGTCGCCCATCGTCGTCAGCGGGCCGAACTTGAGCCCGAGTTCGTGCTGGGCGGAGGCGACTTCGTGATGGTGCTTCTCGACGAGCGCGCCCATCTGAGCCATCGCCGCGAGCATCTCGCCGCGCATGTCCTGAGCGGAGTCGACCGGAGGAACCGGGAAATAGCCGCCCTTGGTGCGCACCCGGTGGCCGAGGTTGCCGCCCTCGTAGGCGGTGTCGGAATTGGTCGGGAACTCGGTCGAGTCGATCTGGAAGCCGGTGTTGTACGGATCGGCGGCGAAGCGCACGTCGTCGAATACGAAGAACTCGGCCTCGGGTCCGAAATAGGCGGTGTCGCCGATGCCGGTCGACTGTAGATACGCCTCGGCCTTCTTGGCGATGCCGCGCGGATCGCGGTTGTAGGGCTGGCCGGTGGCGGGGTCGAGAATGTCGCAGTTCATGACCATGGTCGAAGCGGCGAAGAACGGGTCCATGCACGCCGAGGTCGGATCGGGCATGAGAGTCATGTCGGATTCGTTGATCGCCCTCCAGCCGGCGATCGAGGAGCCGTCGAAACCCAGGCCGTCGGCGAACGCGTCTTCGTCAACCAGCGTCTGGTCGAAGGTCACGTGCTGCCATTTGCCGCGCGGGTCAGTGAAACGAAGATCGACATATTTGACGTCGTTGTCCTTGATCGCCTTAAGGACATCCTTGGCGGTCTTCATGATTAGCCTTTCCTTACGATTGAAGTTCGTTGTTCCTTCCCGCCGCGAGCGCGGCGGGCAGCCCTAGAAATCGCCTCTTCAAGCCCCTCAGATTGCGTCTGCGCCCGTCTCTCCGGTGCGGATTCGGATGGCTTCCTCGATTTGCGATACAAATATCTTGCCATCTCCGATGCGCCCGGTCTGCGCGGCGCTCCGGATCGCCTCGATCGCCGCCTGGAGGTTCTCGTCCGCGACGACGACCTCGACCTTCACCTTGGGCAGGAAGTCAACGACGTATTCGGCGCCGCGGTAGAGCTCGGTGTGGCCTTTCTGCCGCCCGAAGCCTTTCGCCTCGATGACGGTGATGCCTTGGATTCCCGCCTCTTGCAGGGCCTCCTTTACCTCGTCGAGCTTGAACGGCTTGATGATCGCCTCGATCTTTTTCATGGCGTCGAAACTCCCCTGCCCCTCGCGCCGCGCCGATCGACGCCTCCGGCGGAGGGCGGAAGGGGTCATAACACCGGTTTTTCGATCGCGCCATGGGGCGCCGCCGAACCGGCCAAGGGGCCCATGCCCTCCATCGACTGCCTATTTCATGAGCATATAGATTAAAGCCAGGGCGCCCAATCAAACGGTCGGGCCCCACTCACCCGACGCGAAGATCCGCCACGACACGAGTCCGGCCTTCGCGACCACGGTTCGCCCGGATTTCGCCACGGCGACGAGATGGGCGAAAACGCGCGGATGGCGCCAGGCCATCGGCCTTTCCGGACCGCAGACCGCCCAATATTCGTCGCTGTCGGCGTCCTCCATGAGGATGGCGCCGACGAGATCGGGCCTCAGCGTTCGGGAGAGGTCGCGCCGCGTCAGCCATTCGCATTCGTAATCGCGGCAAACCTGCGGTCGATCGGCGTAGATCGAGCAGCCGCCGCCGACGCGGCAGTCCGGGCACGTCCTTCCGGCGGGTTTCTTGAGCTCGGCGATCTCCAGCGCGGAACAGCACATCGTGCATGGTCCGCAGGACTTGCCGGGCGCGGCCGCCATCTTCGTCTCCCTCAACTTCGCCGCGAACGCCGAATCGCCCTCGCTTCTGGCTTCTCCCTAGCAAAATTCGCGCGCTGCGCGAGGGGGGGCGACATGACGTTCTCTTGACAGGCCGGCTGAACCTGTGTCTTTGCGCCCCCGTCATAACGGGGGCGCTCAACAATGAAGACGGCCTTGGTGTTTCCGGGTCAGGGGTCGCAGGCGGTCGGGATGGGCAAGGCCCTCGCCGAGGCGTTTCCCGTTGCGCGGGACGTTTTCGCCCGCGTCGACGAGGCGCTGTCGCAGAATCTCTCCAGACTCATGTTCGAGGGGCCCGAGGCCGAGCTGACCCTGACGGCCAACGCCCAGCCGGCGCTGATGGCCGTGAGCGTGGCCGCGCTTCGGGCGCTCGAGACGGAAACCGGATTTGACCCGGCGCGCGACGCCGCCTACGTCGCCGGCCATTCGCTCGGTGAATATTCGGCTTTGTGCGCGGCGGGATCGCTGACGTTCGAGGACGCCGCGCGACTGTTGCGCCTGCGCGGGGAGGCGATGCAAAAGGCGGTTCCCGTCGGCGAAGGCGCGATGGCGGCGCTTCTGGGGCTCGATTTCGGCGCCGCGGTCAGGATCTCGACCCAGGCGGCGAGCGACCTTTATC
>NZ_JBKQOT010000467.1:0-5843 GCF_052145395.1 Roseiarcus sp. | reverse complement strand
ACCCATCCTCGGAATAATCCGGGACTCGGAATTATGGTGAAAGTCATGAAGATCGCGCTTGGCTCCTTTTTGCGGGCGAAGCGGCCTAGTCCAATAACGGTAAGCAAAGACCTCCCCGCCAAGCGCGTGTCATTTGTTCAATGGGGTCAAGGTCGGCAAGGGCCGCAATTGCCGGCGGAGCTCTTTTCTCCCAGGGTTCCGCCGGCTTTTTACCGGGTTCTAGGCCGAGGCGATAGGTGACGGAGTGACGCCATGGATCCTTCTTTCGCGCAGGTGTGCACTCAGTTGGGCGTCACGGGCTTGCAATTGTTGGCTTTGATGGCGAACGCCGCTTTCCCGGCGCCGTCGAGCGGAAGCGGCATGACCGCCGCTTGGGCCGCCGGGCCGATCAATACTTTCGCCAGCCTATGGTCGGCGGCGCTGGCGAACGGCTGGAAAATCCCGACCGCGATCATGGCGACGGCGCCGATCGCTCTTTGGGCGGCGACCACGCCTGGCGCATATTATCGCCCATCTGGTCAAGATCAGCTTTGGGACGATTTTCCCTGATGGACGACGTTGCGGCGACGATCGGCGTTCTGGTCGTGATCGTCGGCGTGGTCCTGGTCGTGGCCTTGGGCGTCATGTGGCTGCGAACGCGCTGAAGGCTGAGCGGTTCGCAGTGGCGACACGGTGGCGACAAATTCAATTTCACCGCGACCGATCGGGCGGAAATATCCGGCCAAGCCTTTGATTTCATGACGACAGTCACAGAGGCTGAGGGCTACGCAGGCCTGATCGTTTGTCAGGACACTTTTGGAACGGTGTTCTGCTGGACGATCGACCCACCTCGCGCGTCGAAACCACGGCCGCGCATATCCGCGATCGCGTCGCCTCGCGCGCTCTGGCGAACGGGTCGCGGCTGCCGTCCGTACGCGAACTCGCCGACAAGCTCGGGGTGTCGAAATCGACGGTCGTCGAGGCCTACGAGCGACTCGCCGCCGAAGGGGCGGTCGTCGCGCGGCGCGGCGCAGGCTTTTTCGTCGCGGGTCCCCATCCGCGCGCCCCGAACGCCTTCGCTCCGGCGCCAGAACCCGCGATTGACCCGTCGTGGATCAACCGGCACGCGATGATGGGCGCGGCCGATTTCCTCTGTCCCGGCGCCGGCTGGCTGCCGGATTCCTGGGTGCTCGATCTCGGCGTCCAGCGCGCGCTGCGGTTCGCCGCGCGTGATGACGCGCAGCGGCGGCGCCAGTACGACGAGCCAATGGGCTATGCGCCTCTTCGCAGGCTGTTTTCGATGCGGCTCGCGGAGCGCGACGTCCTGGTCGACCCCGACCAGGTCATCGTGACGGACTCCTGCTCGCAGGCGCTCGACCTCGTCTGCCGTTTCCTGCTCGCGCCGAACGACACGGTCGTGGTCGACGACCCCTGTTATTTCAACTTCCTGTCGCTCCTGAAGGCGAGTCGGGCCAAGATCGTCGCGACGCCGATGGCTCCCGACGGCCCGGACGTCGATTCGCTCGCGCGCCTCTTCGCCGAGCATCGGCCGCGCCTCTATCTAACCAACGCCGGCCTGCAGAACCCGACCGGCGCTACGTTGTCGCCGGCGAAAGCCCATCGCGTCCTGCGGCTCGCCGAAGACCACGACGTCCTTATCCTCGAAGACGACACGTTCGGCGATTTCGAGCAG
This sequence comes from Roseiarcus sp., assembly GCF_052145395.1. Taxonomy (NCBI): domain Bacteria; kingdom Pseudomonadati; phylum Pseudomonadota; class Alphaproteobacteria; order Hyphomicrobiales; family Roseiarcaceae; genus Roseiarcus; species Roseiarcus sp. Next base: position 4,171 of record NZ_JBKQOT010000467.1, on the reverse strand, counting down.
GATCCTGCGATCCGGCTCGCAGGACTCGACGGCCTGAGACGCGTCGTGCAGGTCGGCAGCGCCACCAAGACGGTCGGGGCGGCGACGCGTTGCGGCTATATCGCGGCGCGCGCCGACTGGATCACGCCGCTCGTCGATCTGAAGCTTGCCGTCAGCATGGGCAACAGCGCGACCGGCGCCGCCATGATCCACCGCGTCCTCACCGAGAGCAACTACCGTCGCCATCTCGACGCCCTGCGCCGCAGGGCGGCCGACGCGATGGGGCTCGCGCTCCGCAATCTGCGCAGGCACGGCCTCGAGCCGTGGACCGAGCCGCGCGCCGGAATCTTCGTCTGGGCGCGCCTTCCCGACGGAATCGCCGCCGCCGACGTGGCCCGCTACAGCTTGGCGCGAAAAGTCCTTTTCGCGCCTGGCCCCGCGTTCAGCGCGTCCGATCTGGGACGCGGCTACCTCCGATTCAACGTCGCTCGCTGCAACGAGCCGCGCGTCTACGCAATGCTCGACGAAGCGATCGCCGCGGCGTCAAAGGAGATTGCTCCGGAGCCGCCGGCCGGCCAAAAATGAGCCCCGCTTTCTCGGGGCTCGATGTCTACATCGACCAATAGGGGCCGACGCCGTAGTAGTCGTGAATTCTGCTTTCGTATGCACGATCGCCCCACGCCGGCTCCAGATCGATGTCGTACGCCGGGGCGCCTTCCAGCTGGCGCTTGTCGAGATTGACGACATAGCCGCCCTTGTCCGTGTCGTAGCGCAGGACCGACCACGGCAACGGATGATACTGGTTTCCGATCCCGAGGAATCCGCCGAACGACATGATCGCATAGGCGACCTTCCCGGACGGCTTGTCGATCATGATGTCGTGGATCGAGCCGAGATTATCGCCAGCGGCGTTGTAGACATTTGTTCCCTGCACCTTGTCGGACGCGATCAGGTTACCTGTTTCCTGGACAGCTTCCATCACCGGCCTCCTTTTGCTCGGTTGCCCCCTCTTCTGGAAGGTCAACGCAGCCGGGCCTTGCGGAGTTCCGGCAAGCCGGAGGGCGGCTGGTCGCCAGGCCCGAGGCCAGTCGTTTCCTCGCGCGGGCCGCTCGCTTAAAGAAGCCGAATCGCTCGCGAGACCCGTCACCCTCGATGCCCCGTTTCAAGCTCATTCTCGAATACGACGGCGCGCCGTTTGTCGGCTGGCAGCGGCAGGAGAACGGCGTCTCGGTCCAGCAGGTCCTCGAGGAGGCGGTCCTCGCGATGACCGGCGAGCCGCGGGTCGTCCATGGCGCGGGACGCACCGACGCCGGCGTGCACGCAGCCGGGCAGGTCGCCCATCTCGACCTCTCGCGCGACTGGACGCCGTTCCGACTCGGCGAGGGGCTCAACGCGCATCTCGTCCCGCACGCCGTCGCGGTTCTCGGCGTCGAGCGGGTCGCCGACGATTTCGACGCGCGCCACTCCGCTCGCGCTCGCGACTACGTCTATCGGGTCGTCAATCGTCGCGCGCCGCTGACCTTCGGCCGCGGCCGCGCCTGGCGGGTCAAGCCGAGGCTCGATGCGGACGCCATGCGCGGGGCGGCGCAAGTCCTGATCGGCCGGCACGACTTCACCACCTTTCGCGACGTCCAGTGCCAGGCGAAATCGCCGGTCCGCACGCTCGACCGGCTCGACGTCTCGCGCGACGGCGATGCGATCGCGTTCGAGGTGAGCGCGCTCTCTTTCCTGCACCGGCAGGTGCGCTCGATGGTCGGCTCGCTGATCGACGTGGGAATGGGCCGCTGGACCGCCGCCGACCTCGAGGCGGCGCTCAAGGCCGCCGACCGCAGCCGCTGCGGCCAGGTGGCCCCGGCGCACGGGCTTTATCTCGTGAGGGTGGAGTATTGAGGAACGCGCGTCTGTAGCGGCGCTCGACGACCGCGGCTACAGTTTTTCGCGGAAATACCGCTCGAGGACCCGCTCGTAGATCCGCGTCAGCCCTTCGAGGTCTGCGAGCGCCACCCGCTCGTCGACCGCGGGGATGGTGGCGTTGGGCAGGCCGAGGTCGATCACCGGGCAGGCGTTTTTGATGAATCGCGCGTCCGAGGTGCCGCCGCCGGTCGAAAGTTCTGGCCGGCGCCCGGTCACGTCCTCGACCGCCGAAGAGACGAGGTCGGTGAAGGCGCCCCGCGGGGTGAGAAAGGAAGCGGCGTTGGTCGGGTCGAAGGTCAGCGTGGTCCGCATGGTCCCGACGGCGCCCGCGACCCGGCGCTCGATCTCCTCGGCCAGCGTCTCCGGCGTCCAGCGATCGTTGAAGCGGGCGTTGAAGACGAGGCGGATCTCGCCCGGAATGACATTGGTCGCAGGATTGGCGACGTCGACTGTCACGACCTCGAGGTTGGATGGGTCGAAATCCGCGCTGCCGGCGTCGAGCGGCGGGTCGAAAAGCCCGGCCAGAACGGGGGCGAGTTTTCGCAGCGGATTGTCGGCAAGATGCGTGTAGGCGACGTGGCCCTGCCTGCCATGCAGCGTGAGGCGCCCGGTCAGTGAGCCACGCCGACCGTTCTTGATCGTGTCGCCGAGGGTTTTGACGCTGGTCGGCTCGCCGACGATGCAATGGTCGAATTTTTCACCCCTGGCCCGCGCCCAGTCGAGAAGTTTCACCGTGCCGTTGATCGACGGCCCCTCCTCGTCGCCGGTGATGAGAAAGCTGATCGAGCCGTCGCACCCTCCCTTGGCGACGAAGGCGAGCGCCGCCGCGACCGCCGCCGCCAGCCCGCCCTTCATGTCGCACGCGCCGCGGCCCCAGAGCGGGCCGTCCGCCACCTCCCCTGAGACCGGAGGAAAACGCCAGCGCGCCGGGTCGCCGGGCGGCACGACGTCGGTGTGTCCGGCGAAGGCGAGATTCGGCGCCGCCGTTCCGAATCGGGCGTAGAGATTGAGCACGTCCGGGGTCCCAGGCTCTGAGAAGGTCACAAGCTCCGTGGCGAATCCCGCCTGCGCGAGAAGGTCGCGGAGATACGGCAGCGCCCCGGCGTCGGCCGGGGTCACCGAAGGAAAGGCGATCAGCGCGCGCGCAATGCCGAGCGCGGTGGAGAGTGTCGGCATCAGGAATCCGGACGCTTCGGTCAGGGCCTCTTCGCCCCGTTTTCGCGGGCGAGGGGGCGTTACTTCGGGCGCATCTCTCGCACCGCCGCGGCCCAGTCGAGGCCCACGTCGTAGATCGGCGGCTCGGTGTTGGAGAGCAGGTTCCAGAGGCCCGTTTGCGGGCTCCGCTTCAGCGCCTTGATCAGCACCCGTCCGTCCGTGAGCCCGCAGACGCACATGCGCCCGATCAGGCTCTCGTCCGGCGGGTCGCGGATGTCGTCGTAGAACACCAGCCAGTTGTCGAACAGGGCGCCGAGCGAATGGCCGCGGATCTGCACTGCGACCGTGTTGGGCTTGGCGGCGATGGGGGCGTCGACCTCGTCGAACGGCCCCTGGCCCTCGGCGTAGAAATGCGCGACCGCCCCGGCGCCGACATAACCGACGAGGGGCGCCTTGGGCGTGATGGGCTTGCCCCCGCCGCCGAGCGGGCGGGGCGGCTCGATGCCGAGATATTCGGCAACGATCGGAATCTCGTCGGCGCGCAGCCGGCGATGTCCGTTGAGCAGATCGGTCACGGCGGACGGCGAGCGTCCAAGCGCCTTGGCGAGTCCGCTGCGGGTTTTGCCGGTGTGCTTGAGGCCGGCGCGGATCCAGTCGACGGTCACGTGCATCCATCCCTTGTTGCGCGGGCGCCGGCGCGTTTTGCGCGCGCCCGAATCGACGACGCCTTACGGCCCGTGTGATTAACCACGCTTTCCGAAAAACAGCAATACCGAAATTGCAAAATGTTGACACGCGATTCTGTTTCGCAGAAAATGAACAAATCAAGAACAGAAGATGGCGGCTGCGCGAGCGCGCAGTTCCAGTTCTCAACACCTTGATCTGGAGGGCTTTCATGACCGCAAACGTTTCGCCGCCCCGCAAGAAGGCCAAGATCGAGACGGAGCGCATGGAGGCGATCCGCGCCTCGGCCGCCCATCTCGCCGACCTTCGGCGTGCGCATGGGAGGCCCCCCCCGGACGTGCCTCTCCCCAGCAGGCTCGCCGTGCGGCTCGTCTGTCCCGTCCCGGACGCCTCCTGGTGTACGTCCCCGGCCCAACTCTGCGCGGAGCTCGCCGAATGA